>JAJYAH010000256.1 GCA_021779635.1 Pseudomonadota bacterium
TTGGCGCACTTGTCCGTCAAGGAGGGTTGAATTGTGATCGCAAGGAAACTCCCGATGTGAGCGCCATATCCCTGTCGAGATAAGCAAGATTTGGCGGGCAGCCGATCGCTGAAATTGAAAAGCATCCTGCAGGTGATGCCCGATCAGCGAGACCGCAAAGATTTGATTTGTGTCAAGGGCTTCCCAACAGGAGGTGGAATCTACTCGCTGCATCGTCGCAAATGAGGAAGCCGTCATGTCCTATGCAACGCTTCTGGTCTATGTCAACTTCGACCACGCATCGAAACAGCTCGTCGGTGTTGCAGCAGATCTCGCAGACAAATTCTCGTCAAAGCTGATCGGGTTGTCGGCTCTTGCGATGCCGCCGCCAGCTGCTGCTGAGGGTGCGGTGATCCTCGACAATGGGGCGGAGTTCGACATCGCGCAAATGAAGGCGAAGATCGAGCAGGCCGGAAACAAGTTTCGTGCCGCCGCAGGATCCGCCCGTCAAGCTGAATGGCGGTCGTTCCTGGAATTCCCCACGGAAACCCTGATCAGGGAAGCGCGCTGTGCCGATCTGATTGTGGTCGAGAAGAACAGGGCTTCGTGGAATATTCATAAGGTCGCCGATAACGGGTCGGCTATTCTGGGAGCGGGCCGCCCCTTCCTGGTGGTGCCGGCGGCAGTGAAGTCCCTTGCGGCGGATCATATCGTGATTGGATGGAAGGATACGCGCGAGGCGCGGCGGGCGGTTCAGGACGCGCTGCCATTCCTCCGCGGGGCGAAGCGCGTGACAATCGTTGAAATCTGCGAGATGGATCAAATGGAATCCGCGCGTCATCGTATTGATGATGTCGCGGGCTATTTGGTTCAGCACAAGATCAAGGCCAAACCGCGCGTCGAAGTGCAGTCGCTCGGATCAACAGCCGCGGATCAGATAATCGGCCTCGCCATGGATGAAGAGGTCGATCTGCTGATAACCGGTGCATACGGCCACAGCCGACTCAACGAATGGGTCTTTGGCGGCATGACGCGCGATCTGCTGACCTCGAGTCCGATCTGCTGCCT
This sequence comes from Pseudomonadota bacterium, assembly GCA_021779635.1. Next base: position 1,048 of record JAJYAH010000256.1, read on the forward strand.
GATGTCCCATTGAAGCGACAAGTACTCCTTGGTGACGTGCCGCAGATGGTCTTTTTGACGATCTTGATGAAGGCATCCCGCCGCTCGTTGCCGGCCCCGTCGGCAGCGCCGACTACAGCTCTGCGGCACTTGGTGCAGCAAAAGAATGCGTTATCGCCATATGGCGGCGAGTTTCGCCTTGACCTGCCGGACGTGGGCTAACTCGCGCTGCCATCGCCTTCGCAGCCACGCATGCCGCTCACGATGAAGTCGCGAACGCCAGCCAGGATCTTGCGGTCATCGAGATCGACGTGACCGCCATGGGGAAAGCGGACGAAGCATTTGGGCGCATTTACGAGGCTGTAGAGACGCTGCCCGAACGTGATCGGGATCGTGCTATCATTGTCTCCGTGGAAGATCAGGACCGGCGCGGTCACCCTGCCGATGTGCCAATCCGAATGAAATTGGTCCTTGAGCAGCCAACGTATAGGCAGGAACGGGAAGTTCATGGCCGCCACGTCGGAAATCGAAGTATAAGGCGCTTCCAAAATCAGCGCCTTGATCTTCCGTTCGGCCGCGAGCCAGACGGCGACGCCGCTGCCAAGCGAATGCCCCCATACCACGATACGATCCGGCGGGATCTGATGATCGACCGCGAACGCGTAGGCGGCCTCGGCGTCCAGATGCAAGCCGTCTTCGGATGGGCTTCCGGTCGACCCCTCGTAACCCCGGTACGAAACTGCGAGCAGCCCGTTACCCTCGGCTATGAGACTGCGATCCCGGCCCACTCGCCAGTTAAGTGTGTCGCCGTTACCGTGAAAATAGATAAAGAGGGGCTTGTCGGGCTTGGGCGCCACATACCAAGCCACCAGACGCTCGCCATCGGACGTCTGCAACGCGACCTCCTGCGCCTCGGCAAAACCCGCGTCGGCAGCGGTCACGTGATCCGCCAGCTTCGGAAATATCAGTGTCCGCTGGGTTATGTACAATCCCGCGCACACAGCAGTGTAGGCCACCAGCGCTAATACGCCGGTCCATTTTGCCAACTTGCCGGTGATTTTCCAGACAGTGCCCATGACCCCACACTCCCTTCTCCAGATAGGTGGTGGCGGAAAGCAGGCGAACAAGATCAGAGCGGTGGTTTCCCGAAATATATTGCAACGCTTTCCGCCCCCAAATTCTTGATTTTGATCAAGGCGGGAGGCCGGCTTTTGCCCCACAGGTATTGTGACCTTTTGTCACGCCGGCAGACGATCGGAAATCGGGTTCCACATGGCCAAGGCCAACCCAGTCGTAATACCTCGCGACCTTCGCCTCGATCTCTACCGAGGGGGCGCGCTTTGGCTGATTTTCCTGGCCCACATTCCAGGTACCATCTTCAACCAGATCGCGCCATGGAAGTATGGCTTCAGCGACCCGGCCGAGATTTTCACCTTTGTTTCTGGTTACGCCAACGCGTACGTCTACGGGCGCGTAATGGGTCAGCGCGGCTTCCTGGCAGCCAGTGCACAGATCGAGCGGCGAGCTTTCGAGACCTACGTCGCCCAGATTTTTCTGTTCGTCGTCTTGATCGGCGAGGTTACATGGCTGTCGCACGGCTCGCACGCGTTCGACGATGCGATGAACATCCGCATCCTCCACGAAAGGCCTGACGAAAGCATTGTTGCCCTGATGCAGCTGAAGTTCATGCCCGTCAACATGGACGTATTGCCGCTCTACATCGCGATGATGGCTGTCTCGCCGGCGATCCTGTGGCTGTTGTGGAAGGTGCCCGCTTTGGCGCTGACGGGGGCTGTCGTCCTTTATGCAGCGGCTAACCTGCTGGGGTTCAACTTCCGCTCCTTCCCGCACGGACACTGGTATTTCAATCCGCTGGCTTGGCAACTTTTATTCGTGCTCGGCGCGTGGTGCGGCTTCGGCGCAGCCACGTGGGTGTGGTCATTGGCGAAATCGCGGCTGGTACGGATCCTGGCGGCCGTCTATTGGCTGTCCGCCTTCGCAGTCTTTATCGCGTTGAATCGGTTACATCTCGAAGCTTTCGTTCCAGATTGGATCGCCCAGGTCTTTGGCAAGACCAATCTCGGGGTGCTGCGCTTGGTACACTTCCTGGCGATCGCGATCGTCGCCGGCCGGCTGGTTCCCCAGGACTGGCCGCCGCTTACCTCCTGGGTCCTGCGCCCGCTCCTTCTTTGCGGACAGCATTCACTGGAGGTCTTTTGCCTGGGGGTTACATTGGCTTTCGCGGCGCAGGTTGCAGTGGTCGGAAGCCCGGACAGCACCATCCTTCGCCTTCTGGTTGACGTCGCCGGCATCGCGATAATGGTGGGAGCCGGCGCGCTGATCAATTGGTACAACTCTACACGCGTAGCTATCCAAATTGTGTCCCATGTCGCTGACGAGGAGGTCAACGTCGCTGGGCACTCTGGAGGGGGACAGGTGGTCCAACAAGCCGGCTCCGGCCCAATCTGAAAACAGGTATTTGTCGCTCCCTCCGGTAGCCCGGGAATTTACGGCTTTTGCCTCGGACCGAGGCGGCTCATGCGTCCCGCGGAATCCACTGATCGCCGTGCTTCCGATATATGCGCTTGACTGCCGCCCATGCGACGCGGTGCGCGGTCTTTTCGCGCTCCGCGGGGCCACGTGCCGCATACTCCGTCCACGCGTTGTTGAAGGCGCTGCGGTAGATATTCTGCGCATGCAGCGGCAAATGAGCCTGTACCGGCGGAGGAAGGTCTTCGACTGACACGTAAGGCAAGCAATATCCCTCCGCGCGTTGCAAGGCAGGCGTCGCACTGAAACACCACAGAAAACAACGTGGACTACGCGCGCCCCATGCGAATTGATTCAGAGCAAATCACAACGAGTCGAAACTGCTAAAAAACTTGCGACCGTCGCCAACCTGGGTCGATCATTTTGCAATTCGCGCTTGACCGGAGAATGAAATGGATTCGGATTCCTCGTCGCGCAAGCAGACCGTTGCCATCGGCTATTTCGTTGCGGCCGGCATCGCTATGCTGCTGCTGCAATGGGTTCTGGCGACCTATAATACGGTCGATACCATTCCCTTCAGTGAATTCGAGCAGCTCGTCGCGCAGGGCCGCGTCACTGAGGTCGCCGTTGGTCAGGATGCGATCCAGGGAAAATTGAAGGACAAGCTGCCGAGCGGCAAGTCGACCTTTGTCACCGCGCGCGTCGATCCAGCCCTGGCCGAAAAACTGGAAGCGAAGGGCGTCGTGGTGACCGGCGTGCCCTCGGGCGGGCTGTTCCAGACCATCTTGTCATGGGTCGCGCCTGCACTGATGTTCTACCTGATCTGGATCTTTCTTGGGCGTCGGCTGGCGGATCGCCAGGGCTTTGGCGGACTGATGTCGATCGGAAAATCGCGCGCCAAGGTCTATGTTGAAAAGGACACCAAAGTCACCTTCGCTGATGTGGCTGGCGTCGAGGAAGCAAAATTCGAACTGCAGGAGGTGGTGTCGTTTCTCAAGGACCCCAGAAGCTATGGTCGGCTGGGGGCCCATGTTCCCAAAGGGATTTTGCTGGTGGGCCCCCCTGGCACCGGCAAAACCCTGCTCGCCCGCGCGGTGGCCGGCGAAGCCGGGGTCGCATTTTTTTCCATTTCCGGCTCCGAATTCGTGGAAATGTTCGTCGGTGTCGGCGCGGCTCGCGTCCGCGATCTCTTCGAACAGGCGCGCAAGGCTGCGCCATGCATTATCTTCATCGATGAACTCGATGCGCTCGGACGCAGCCGCTCACCTGGTGCTTTCGGCGGTTACGACGAAAAGGAGCAGACGCTGAACCAGTTGCTTGCCGAACTTGACGGCTTCGATCCCAGCACCGGCGTCATTTTGCTGGCAGCCACTAACCGGCCCGAGATCCTGGATCCAGCGCTGCTGCGGGCAGGGCGGTTCGATCGCCAGGTGCTGGTGGACCGTCCGGACAAAGGCGGCCGTGTCGCTATCCTCCAGGTGCATATTCGCAAGATCAAGATCGGCAAGGATGTCGATCTGGACAAAATCGCGGGCCTAACCACCGGCTTCACCGGAGCCGATCTTGCCAATTTGATCAACGAGGCGGCCATCGCCGCGACCAGGCGCAAGGCCGACGAAGTCTGCTTCGACGATTTCACGGTCGCGATCGAGCGGATCGTTGCCGGCATCGAAAAGAAGAGCAGGGTGCTCAGCAGGGATGAGCGCCGACGGGTTGCCTATCACGAGATGGGCCATGCCCTTGTTGCCGCGAGTCTGCCGGGCGTCGATCCCGTGCAGAAAGTATCCATCATCCCCCGCGGCGTCGGTGCGCTCGGCTACACCATGCAGCGGCCGACCGAGGACCGCTTTCTGCTTACGGCAAGCGAACTCAAAAACCGGATTGCGGTGCTGATGGGCGGACGTGCTTCCGAGCAACTGATCTTCGATGGCGATATCTCGACCGGAGCCGCAGATGATTTGCAGCGGGCGACGGAAATTGCCATCGAGATGGTCACCAAATATGGGATGGATGCAAAAGTTGGGCAGCGGATTTATGCGCCCCGGCCTCAAAGCTTCTTGCCGGCGATGCAGGACGCGGTCGTCAGTGCCGCGGAGGCGACCGGACGCGAAATCGATTTGGCGGTGCGTGACCTCATCGAAGGCGGCGGCGCCAGCGCGCGCACTATCCTGGAGAAGCGCCGGGGCGACCTTGATGCGGGTGTCGAACTTCTGATCGCAAAGGAAACATTGACCGCGGAGGAGTTTGAGCCTCTGCGGTCCGCAACGGCCCGTGAAGTCAAAAAAGAATCTGCAACGGAAGCAGTTGCTTGATCAGGGGCTGAATTTCTACGAAATCCAGCTGATTTTTGGCGCGTTTCTGGGAACCGGCGCTGCCGCTGTCTTGGGATGGCCCACAATAATAGGCGCGATTGGTACGTTTGTGCTGGAAAGTTTGAGCGCCGCCTTGCCGTCGGGTGTCCCGAGCCATGACTGTGCAAACCCGATCCAGCATGTTCCCAGACCCGCGGCACAAGCGGTCAGCATCAGATTTTCCGCCGCCAGCGCACAGTCTTCTACGGCCCAAGGACTTTCGGCGGCGGCCGAAATGACGACGAGGGTTGGAGCATGATAAAAAATATCGAAATCCGTGTTGCTCAGGATGCTCTGAAAATGATGCGATGCCGCGGCCATCGAGGTCTTGAGCATATGGGCCTTCGCTTCGGTTGAGATGCGCGCAAGCAAGGTCTTGTCTTGCACGACCGAAAACAACCACGGCTGCTGATTGACCGCACTGGGCGCCTGGATTGCGGCATCGATGAGTTGGCGCAATACCTCTTCTTTCACCATTTCCGCGGTGAATTCGCGCACGGCCCGGCGAGCGTAGATTGCCTCTTTGAGATCCATGATGTCTCCAATCGATCGGGTGCGAATTTGAGTGCGACGCGGTAATTATCGTTCGATCTCGCGGGCTGGACTTGACTTCGATCAAAGTCGCCAAGCCGAAAGAGTTGGAGGCTAGCTAGAGGAGTTATCGCCATGGCATTGCTGACTTCGAAAGAAGACCGGGCCAGCGAAGTGAAGTCGTTTGCTTTGCGCCGCAAGGAGATGGTTGACCGGAATATCGCCGCACGTGGCGTCCGCGATGAGCTTGTGCTCGAGGCAATGCGCAAGGTGCCGCGTGAGTTATTCCTGCCCAAAAACCTCCGTGAATTCGCCTACGAGGATTCGCCGCTCCCGATTGCGGGAGAGCAGACCATTTCTCAGCCCTATATCGTCGCCTTCATGGCGGAGGCGCTAATGCTGAAGGGCGGCGAGAAGGTCCTCGAGATCGGCGCGGGCTCAGGCTACGCCGCTGCGGTGCTGTCTGAAATCGCTGCAAATATCTATACAGTCGAACGTCTCGGTCAGCTGGCGGACACGGCGGCTGCGACGCTGGCCGGTCTCGGCTACGATAATGTTCACGTCCTGCATGGCGACGGCACAAAAGGGTGGCCGGAACATGCTCCTTATGATGCCATCGTCGTGGCAGCCGGCGGACCGCAAGTTTCGGAGTCACTCAAGGAGCAGCTGAAGATTGGCGGTCGATTGGTGATCCCGGTCGGTGCGGATCAGCGCAGCCAGGAGTTGGTCCGGGTTACGCGCCTTTCGACCAGCGAATATCGCAGCGAAGACATTGCTGACGTCCGTTTCGTTCCATTGATCGGAGAGGAAGGCTGGTCAACCCCCGGGGAACACAAGGGTCGGGTAAGTGTGCGCCCGTTGCGGCCGGTTGACGACGACGCGCTGGTACGAAACCTGGTCGACGCGGCTGAATCGTTTCCGTCGATTGCGACTGCCTATCTCAATCCGTTGTTGGAGCGTATCGGATCGGCGCGCATCGTGCTGCTCGGCGAAGCGACCCACGGAACATCCGAATTCTACAAGATGCGCGAACGCATCACCCGCGAGCTCATTGTCGAGAAGGGCTTTCAATTCATTGCTATCGAGGCGGACTGGCCGGATGCGGCGCGCGTCGATCACTATGTGCGACATTTCCAGCATCCACCATCCGAGTGGACCGCGTTCGCCCGGTTCCCGACCTGGATGTGGCGAAACACCGAGGTGCGCGATTTCGTGAGCTGGCTGCGCAAGCACAACGGCACGGAGGAGAAGGGTAAACGCGTCGCGTTTCACGGCCTCGATCTCTACAGCCTTTATGATTCGATCCGATCGGTCCTGAACTATCTCGACGAGGTCGATCCTGAATCGGCGAAGGTGGCTCGCGAACGCTATGGTTGCCTGACGCCGTGGCAACGTGACCCGGCGACCTACGGTCATGCCGCGTTGACCGGATCTTATCCCACCTGCGAATCCGATGTGGTGCGTACGCTCACCGACCTGTTGGCAAAACGTCGGGCTTATGCCGAGCACGACGGCGAGCGATTCCTCGATGCGGAACAGAATGCGCGTCTGGTCGCCAATGCAGAGCGCTATTATCGCATCATGTATTACGGATCGCGCGCGTCCTGGAATCTGCGCGACGGCCACATGTTCGAAACTTTGAAGAACCTGCTGGCGTTTCATGGCGCCGGGAGCAAAGCCGTTGTATGGGCGCACAATTCGCATGTCGGGAACGCCGGAGCGACCGAAATGGCTGTTCGTGGTGAATACAATATTGGTCAGCTCTGTCGCCGGGAGTTCGGTGACCAGGCCTATCTGATCGGGTTTGGTACCCACAGCGGGACGGTTGCGGCTGCTTCCGAATGGGGCGGCCCGATGGAGATCAAGACCGTTCGGCCAGCGTCGCCCAACAGTTATGAGCAGCTGTGCCACGCGACCGGTCTGGCGCGTTTCATGTTGGGATTGCGCGGTCGTGGCGATCTGCGTGGCCCGACTGGCCTTGGCAAGGAACGTCTTGAGCGGGCGATTGGCGTGATCTACCGGCCGGAAACTGAGATGGCGAGCCATTATTTCCGGGCGAACCTGCCGGAGCAGTTTGATGAGTATGTCTGGTTCGACAATACGCATGCAGTGACCCCGCTCGATACCGCGGAAGTCAAGGGGCTTCCAGACACCTATCCATTCGGGGTGTGAGCCGGCATCAGGCGTCCATCGGTTTTAGAGCTGTAAACCGCCACCTCTCTTTTTTCGAAGTGCTTGATTCAGGTCAACAACGGCGGCGCCCTCTCTGGTCTCTGCAGGTGGTTCTGGGTCGGCTAAGTCGCCGAGATGCCGGGCA
>JAJYAH010000257.1:0-7879 GCA_021779635.1 Pseudomonadota bacterium
TCGGTGACGTCATCGCGCAGATCGCCGAATGGCTGTGGCGGGTAGTCTGAAGCGCCGGCCCGTATGTCACGCACAAGACGCCGGCACCGGTCATCTTGAGGTCTCCGGCATTCCAAACGTCTTGACGTCAACCGGGCGCGGCCGTATAGCCCGCCCATGATCAACGCCGCGACCATTGCTATTGCTCGCCGCCGCCGTACCAATGCGGTATGGGCGGACGTCTGCGTTTAAGATATCAGCCTCTGCCGCCGGATCCGGTCCGCGGCGTTTTCCTTTAAAAGCAGCGCGATCTGACCCGGCGGCTCCTACGTCAAGCAGGAGTTTGAGATGTATACGCCTCCGATGTTCAAGCCCGATCGCGCCGCAAGCCTTGCCTTTGCGGAAGCGCGTGGATTCGGCACGGTCTGCGCGTGGGACGGCGCCCGACCGATCGCGTCGTCGCTGCCGTTTTTTCTCGCCTATGCGGATGACGGTACGCCGCAGGCGGCATTTCACGTCGCGCGTCACAATCCATTGGTAAAACTGGCCGACGGGACGGCTTCCTGGCTGATGGCGGTGAACGCGGCAGACGCCTATGTCTCGGCGGACTGGTATGCCTCGCCCGACCAGGTGCCGACCTGGCTTTATCAGGCGGTGCATCTGACGGGCACCGTGCGGAGGCTTTCCGACGACGAACTCGGTCCGCATCTCGACGCGCTGAGCGCGAAGTTTGAAAGCCGGCTCGCACCGAAGCCGCCCTGGACGTCGTCGAAGATGACGGCGGGGCGTCTGGATGCGATGAAAAAGGCGATTGTGGGTCTGGTGATGTCGGTGGACGAGGTTGAAGGCAGCTTCAAGCTGAACCAGCACAAATCGGAAACCGACTATGCCGCGGTTGCAGGGGCGCTTGCCTCGCAAACCGACACGAATGCGCAACAGATCTCGCGTTTAATGCGCGAAACGCGGCCGCAAGCCTTCACACAGGAAACGAGCCGGCTCGAAAGGAGCGTGCCATGACCCTGACCGACACCCCTCAGCCGCGGTCGATCGGCGACGCCACAAGGCCCACCGTCTTTGTCGATGGCGCGGCTGGAACGACGGGCCTCGGCATTCAGGAGCGCCTTCGCCAGCAGGGCGACGTCGTGGTGCAAAGCATTGCGGAGGAGAAGCGCAAGGACGCAGGGGCCAAACGCGCGCTGATGGGGGAAGTAGACCTCGTCATCCTCTGCCTGCCGGACGATGCTGCCAAGGAGACCGTCCGGTTGATCGACGGCATGGGCGCTGCGGCTCCCAAGATTCTTGACGCGTCGACGGCTTTCCGCGTCGCCGGCGACTGGACCTACGGCTTTCCGGAATTGGCACCAGATCAGGCGGACAAGATTCGGGCAGCACGGAAAGTCTCCAATCCCGGCTGCTATCCGACTGGCGCGATCGCGTTGCTCCGGCCGCTGGTCGATGCCGCTATTTTGCCTGCGGACTATCCCGTCACCGTCAACGCGGTCAGCGGCTATTCGGGCGGCGGCAAGTCGATGATCGCAAGCTTCGAGGACGGCTCCGCGCCGGCCTTCGAGCTCTATGGCCTCGGCTTCGAGCACAAGCACCTGCCGGAGATGCAGCTTTATTCAAGGCTCACGCGCCGACCCATTTTCGTGCCCTCGGTCGGAAACTTCCGTCAGGGCATGCTGGTCTCGGTGCCTTTGCAACTGGACACGCTTCCAGGCAAACCCACTGGCGCTGACCTTCACGCCGCGCTGGCCAAACGCTATGCGGGGAGCAGGTACGTCTCGGTGATGCCGTTCGACAACGCGGCCTCCAAAAGCGGGAAGCTCGAGCCCGAGGCGCTCAACGAGACCAACAGGCTCGAGCTCTACGTCTTTGCCAGCGACAAACATCATCAGGCGGTTCTCGTCGCTCGCCTCGACAATCTTGGCAAGGGCGCCTCGGGTGCTGCGGTGCAAAACATGCGGCTGATGCTGGGCCTGGCCGACAGCTAGTCGAGAGCGTTTTCCAGAGCAGCCAACACCGCTTCGTCTCGGAGAGCACATCAAGTCGCTTTAGCATCTGGATGGAATACTACTATAGATAGAAACGGGGATCGCCAGACTTCGAGGGCGACGGGCGAAACAGGGAACGGGCAACATGTCGCGGCAGGTCACACGAGGCTTGGGGTGGATTGGCTTGGGCTGGATTGGCTTGGGGTGGATTAAACGGGCTCTGAATCTTTTTGCGATTGCGCTCGCCATTCTGGCGCCCGGTCTCGCGACGGACCTGCATGCCGCGCCCGTCCTGAAACCAGTCGTTCAACTCACCCGGGGAAGCTATTTCCCTCACGGGCTGATCAATCCCGCCACGAACAAACTCTACCTACCGGAAACCTACGGCGACGGGAACCACAACGGGACGAAACTCCTGGCGATAGACCTGTCAACAGCCTCGGTCCAATCCGTGTGGAACGTAGACGGGGAGAATGCTTATCTCCTGGGGATCAACGCCGCCAAGAACCAGATTTATGTAACCTGGAAGCAGAACCTTGTGGTGATTGACGGCGATACCGGTGCGCAGCGGACATTGGCGATGCCACTGGGCGCCTTTCGTATCATTAACGGCCTGGCTATCAATCAGCTCACAAACAAGATTTATGCGACCAGCGTGGGCCCACCCACCATCATCTTTTTGATTGATGGCGAGACCCTCACGGTCGTCACTTCGGTCACCATGGGGCATCCGGTGAGCAAGCCTGTCGTGAACGAAAATGACGGGATAGTTTACGTCGCGAGCACTAACAGTAACGCGATCACGGCGGTTGCGACGATCACCGACCTCAATGGAAAATCAAGTTTGTCGCTGACCGACTATCCGGCCGGGTTTTCAAGGATCGAAGACGTGCATGTCAATTCCAACACTAACAAGCTCTATTATGGGCCCTATCCCGACGGCGGCATGAAGGAGATGGATCTCGCGAACCCGGCGCACCCGCTCACGTCGCTCGCCGTGACCCCGCCAGTTCCTCTGATGGTCGATGTCAACCCGATTACCAACAAGGTTTACGTGCTCACCGCGGGGCCGAAGGTGGCGGGCCGCAACCTCGCGATCCTCGATCGCGTGGGCGGCACGAGCGAGTCGGTGGACCTCGGCGGCGAGATGTGGTGGATGAAGGTCAATTCGGCCTCCGACAAGGTATACGCCATCGGCAACAAGATGCTGAGCGTATTCGACGGCATCACCAAGAACGTGACCACATTCCCGGTAAGTTATGACCAAAATCTGACTTCGGAAGTGATCATCAATCCGGCCGACGGCCGCGCCTACTTGCGCAACAACAGCACGCTCGCGCAGATCGTCGAGGACCCGCCGCCCGCGGTCGACGCGCTCGAGGTGACGCAATCGGTCCAGGATCTGGCGCAATCGGTCCCGCTGATTGCCTCCAAGTCCACGATGGTCCGGGTCTACGCGCATTCGTCTTCGAGCACGCCGATCAGCGGGACACTAACGGCAGTGGCGGGGGCTACATCGGTTCAGATCCAGTCGACAGGCACGATGGTGCCAAGCAACGACCCGCTGCCGGCACGCCGGGCGGATCTGTCCAAGAGCTTGAACTTTATTCTGCCGGATAGCGTGACCGGTCCCGGCCGCGTTCGACTTGCACTGACGGCTCTGGGCAGCACGAACTTCGGCGCCAATGGATGCCCCGGCTGCTCTCGCGACGTGACGCTCCAGCCGACGCTGGAAATGCGGGTGCGCGCCGTCCCTTTCCGCTATCAGTTACCCGGCTATTCGAAAATCCGGCCGCGGGCGGCCGACATCGACGAACTACAGTCCTGGCTGCAACGGGCCTACCCGATCAGCAAACTGGATTACAGCATGCAGCGTGTGGCCTATACCGGCCCCCTCAAAACGAGTGATCCGTACTTCGATTGCACGGACATCAACGCGCAGATCATCAACATGCGAAACCAGGAGGTCTCTGCCGGCCGCGACGCGCGCACGCATTACTATGGACTCGTGTACTGGGCACCCGCGGGCACGTTCAACGGCAGCTTCTTCATGCGTGGCTGTGCGAACTACCTTCCGGTATCGGCAGACCCTTCCGTACCGGCATCCGGGCCGGCCTATACCCCGTTCGCGGGATCATGGGATGACGGCGTCCCCTCGGTGGCTGGCTGGTACGGCGGACATGAGCTCGGGCATACCCTTGGCCGCCTGCACGCCGGGCCTGTAGCCGGTAAAAATCCAGCCGGCGAGGAAGTCGCTCCGTGCCCCTGGAACGCCAACGAGTTCTGCACCTCGCTCCCCTGCGGGATTGCAGTTGGTCCGGACCACAACTATCCATACCCCGCCTCGCAGCTCGCCGGAGCAAACCTGGCGCCCGTCGGATATGACGAAGGTGATGCCACTCATGCCAAACGGGCCATGGCAAGCCCCATTTGGCACGACGTTATGAGCTACTGCGACTATCAATGGCTGACCGACTACACCTATCGTGCAGCGATGAACCGCTTGCGCGAAGAGGACGCACTGTCCTCCCGGCCGCCGGCGCCGCCGGTCGCGCGCGTGGCCAGTTCGCCGTCCGAGGCCGTAAATGGCGCGCCAGCGGCAGGCGCCGGACAACCGGCCTCAGCGGGCCAGCCTCCGGTTGTCGCGACGGGGGATTTCATCACCGTCGTCGGCACGGCCAATCTCACCCAAAGAACCGGGAGCATCAGGTTTGTCCACCGGGTCGGGCGGGCAAGTGTGAGGACCGCCGCACCGGATTCGCCGGTGCGCCTGCGCCTGATTGACCGGTCGGATCGCACCATCACCGAATTGCCGGCGCCCTTCCTGCCCAGCACGGACCAGCGACCGGGCGAGGACGTAACAGGGGTGGTCGATGCGGTGGTGTCTCCACCCGCCGCGCTCAAGGCCGTCGAACTCATGGTCGGGGGTAATGTGGCAGCACGTTACGAAGCCCCGGATACGGTTCGCATCGAGGCGACGGAAATCCGCACCGCGCCCGTGGCACCGGCTGCTCAAGGCGTAACACCCGGAGCCGCAGAAACCGATCTTCGGCTGGAATGGGGGCGTCCAGCGGTTGCGGGCGCGCCGGCGACGCCCGGTGTCAGCTATGACGTTCAGGCGAGCCGCGATGGCGGACAAACATGGGAGGTCCTCGCCAACGGCCTCTCCGAACCGGCCGCGGAGGTCGATCTCTCGAGCTTCCCTGGCCATGGTTTCATCGACGTGCGCGTCATTGGCAATGCCGGATTCGAAAGTCTGGTGATCGCGCGACGGCGCATCGAGCGCTAAGGTCGTCCGAGACGGAAGCAGAGCCTGGAGACCGCCCGAGCCGTGGACGAGGAAACCCTTCAATTCTATCGGAGCAACGCGCATGCCTATGCCGGGCGCGAGATAGCGGCGCATACACGGCTGACCCGGTTTCTCGCGCTACTCCCTACGGGGGCAGCGATTCTCGAACTGGGGTGCGGCGCCGGCGCCGCTGCGGCCGAGATGCTGGCGAAAGGTTTCGATGTCCGTCCAACGGATGGATCGCCGGAAATGGCCGGCGAGGCATCGCGCCGTCTCGGCCGTCCGGTCGAGACGCTGCTCTTTCATGACCTCGACGACGTCGAAGCGTATGACGGCGTCTGGGCCAACGCCTGCCTGCTTCACGTTCCCCGAGACGAACTGGCGCAAATTCTGACGCTGATCTGGCGCGCCCTCAGACCGGCCGGCTATTTCTACGCCAGCTACAAGACCGGCGACGCGGCCGGCCGCGATACGCTCAATCGCTATTACAACTATCCGTCGCCGGATTGGCTGCGCGCCAACTATGCCAATGCCGGCACCTGGAGTTCATTGTCGATCGAGACCGGCGAAGTCACGGGCTTCGACGGCAAACGGGCAGCGATGCTGTTCCTCACGGCCCGGAAGGCCGCCTGATCAAGCTTGGGCTGGAGCAGGTCGTGTGTTTTTTGACGATGCTCTGTTGAATTCTTCTTCATCGTGCCCGGCATCGCGGGCAAGTTTGCGCCGTCTGCACGAGTCAGAACGGCTATGATCGGGTACGACGAGGAGAACTGGGCCGTGTACTCATAAAACCCGGCTGCGCGACGAACCGAAGCCGATAGCAGCTTTGTATCTAAAGCGACGCCGTTGCTGCGAAGCGATGACGCGATATGCCAGCAACCGCCCCAAGACCTTCGCGGCCCCACCCCAGCCTTGGCAGCTGGCTAAAAGCTATTTTCAATCGTTCCGCGAACCTGCCAGAAACGTAAAGTGCGATTGGCGGTGTCTACCGTCAGCTTGCCATAATCCCTGGTGGTAATTTCAAGCGTCCGTTCGTCGATCGGAGGTTTGACCGACCGGTTGACCAGGATTGCTTTCACCGTCGACCAATTCAATCCGGCTGATTTGGATGGAAGCAGGACCAAATCGGCGCGGTGTCCCTCGATCACTTTCGCGATTATCGCGGTAGGCACATTCGTCAGCAATGCCAGGGCAGCGATGACCTCATCGATCCTTCTGGTTTCCGCAAACATGATGATGGCTGCGTCATTCAGTTCGTTGAGGCCCTTCATCCGCCGCACGATCGCCTCGGCGTGGGCGAAGTCGCGCGTCGGCTTGGGTTTTCCGCCTACTGCGTCCACAATCGTCTTGAGAACGCGCCCGATCTCCTCCTGAAGCTCAGGAGGAGCAATCGCCATTAGCCGGGCGCGCACTGCGTCGGTCGCTCGTCGCAGGAGATCGCGAAGAAAATTGATTGGAAGGTCGATACGAAGCCCGAGAATCTCGGTGAGCTCGTCGTCGGCTTCAGCATGCGCCACCATTCCGGCATAACCGGTTTCGGAGAACCGTGCGCTCGCATTGTTTGCGAGCCTGCGGATCACTCGGCGCTCGCCACGGTCGATGATCACATCGGTAACGGCTTCCGGCAAGTTGGCACGGCTGGAGATCGCGAACAGATGATCTTGTCCCTTGGTCCGAGCAATTTCCACAAGGGTGCCGGTGCCGAGCCGGCTGGACCGGACCAGGACGCCTTCGGCAACTGCGATTTCGTCGTCCCGCGCCAGCCGCCGAACGATTTCGGGAGGGGCGCCGTCGACCGGCGCAAGGCGTTTGCTGAGTTCGGCTTTGGCTTGGGTTTCGACACGGGCAGTGAGCAGACACAAGACGTCGTCAAACACCTTGATCTGATCTTCGCTAAGCCGATCTTGATCATGCAAGAAGAGATTTGTGACTTGCCGAAGCGTATTTATGCGCTTTTCGGATGAGCCGCTTCTGACGGCGTCCTCCAGTTCGGCAATGATGGAATCTGGCTGTTGCACCGCCTGTGCCTTCGTTCGAGGTCTTCACGGTGGATGCTGCGTCTTTTGCGTTAAGTTCACCTTAAAGTGGAACCTTCCCGGGAGTGTCGGTATCCACGTGTGGTGAGCGGGGACGTTTATCAACGTCCAGCACGATTGCTGAGGCGACCTTTCATTCAGCCCGATGCCGTTGGCATCGGCGGATATCTGAATGCAGGTGGCCGGAGGTCGCCAACAGAGGAGGTGGGAGTCCCCAACCATGCGCTATGAACTCCCCGACCTCTACCGAGCCCGCAATCTTGTCGAACGCTTCTTCAACAGGATCAAGCCGTGTCGTCGGCTCGCAACGCGGTACGACAAGCTCGCCGCGGATTACCTTGCCTTTGTCCAGCTCGCGTCGATACGCCTGTGGCTCTGCGTGAATGAGTCCACGTCCCAGCCGAATACCAACAGTCAGAACGCCTTGATAATCGCCACCGCCAGCACGGCCTGCGCCAGGAAGCCGACGGTGAAGGCCAGCGTCCGGAATACCGGCAGACCGAGCGTGTAGACGATCAGATGCGCGACCCGTGCCCAGAAATAGACCGCGCAGGCCAGAACGGTCCATTGGCTGGAATAAT
>JAJYAH010000257.1:7889-8678 GCA_021779635.1 Pseudomonadota bacterium
ATCAGCACCAGCGGCGCGAAAATGACGAGGTTCTCGACCGCGTTATCGTGGGCGAACATCAGGCGGTTGGCCCATTCGGCATGAGGCTTGTCGTTGCGCGACGGATTTGCCATCGTACCGCTGAGACCGCGAACCTGACAGCGATTGAGGATGTAGGGAATCCAGAGCAGGCCCGTCAAAATAACCGTCAGCGTCAGCCAGAACAATTCACGCGTCATAGGTTCCCCCTCAATTCATTCCGAATCCCGTCCCGGCGGGACCACCTAATTATACCTGTACTCGCATCGTCGCGCTACGCGCGAACCCGGACATAGCTGCCCGGGGCGTCTTCGATCGGGGGTAACGCGTCGCTGCCCACGCTGCGCGCGGGGATCTCCTCGGCGTCAATGCCGCCGAGCCATTCACGCCAGTCGGGCCACCACGATCCCTTATGTTCCTGCGCGCCCTTGAGCCAGTCGGCCAGCGTAACGTCCTTGATATTGTCGTTGGTCCAGAACTGGTACTTGCCCGAGGATGGCGGGTTAACGACGCCGGCGATATGTCCGGAACCGGACAGGACGTACTTCACCGGGCCGCCGAAAAATTGCGAGCCGTAAAGCACCGATTCCGCCGGCGCGATATGATCCTCGCGTGTCGCCAGATTGTAGATCGGCACCTTGATCTTCGACAGATCGAGCAGCGTGTTGTCCAGCACCATGCTGCCGGTGGACAGCCGGTTCTCCAGATAGCAGTTGCGCAGGTAGTAAGAATGGTTCGCCGCCGGCATTCGGGTCGCGTCCGAATTCCAGT
>JAJYAH010000258.1 GCA_021779635.1 Pseudomonadota bacterium
CCGGGTCGAGACCCGCGTGCGCTTCAAGCGCCTGAGCGAGGACGACATCCAAGCCTATATCGGCTCCGGCGAATGGCGCGGCAAGGCCGGCGGTTACGCGGTGCAGGGCATCGCCGGATCGTTCGTGGTCAAGATGGTCGGCTCCTACAGCAATGTTGTGGGCTTGCCGTTATACGAATCGACTGCGCTGCTCGGGGGCGAAGGCTTCCCGATTCGCTTTGGCTGGTTGAATGCCAGCTAAGCCACCAGGCGGTGCCGGACGCGGCAAGGAAACTGGCCGGGCGACCGGCAAGGGCAAGCCTTGCCCGATCTGCGGCAAACCGGCCATCGAGGCCGCCCGTCCGTTTTGTTCCGCGCGCTGCCGGGATGTCGATCTGAACCGCTGGTTGTCGAATTCCTACGCCATTCCCGCCACCAAGGATGACGACGAGGACGGCGAGTAGCGAAATTCACGTGTTTTCGCGCATTTAGCGCCAGATTGGCGCCTCTTGCCGGCATGACCGCGCCACGCGGTGCCGAAGGCGAAGCGTGGTGGACAGGGCTGCCCGGCCTGACTATAAACCGGCGCTCCCGGCCCCGCGCCGGGACCTGCCCAGGTAGCTCAGTTGGTAGAGCATGCGACTGAAAATCGCAGTGTCGGTGGTTCGATCCCGCCCCTGGGCACCATACCCGACCGGCCGTTCCGAAAACCAACAAGTAGAATCAATGGCTTGAAGCTACCCGCCTCGTACAAAGGTCGGTACAATGCCGCCTGCAATGTCGCGTGGGGCAAGCTGGCTTTAGCACAACGGAGACTCAAATGCCCCATCCGGTGTTGACCCCAAAATCCGTCGCCGTTGTTACCGGCGGCGCAGCGGGTATCGGCCTTGCGGCCGCCACGAAATTCGCGCGCCTGGGCCTACGGGTATGTATCGCGGATCTCGGTGACGAGCGGCTCGCCGGTGCCGCGGCGGTGCTTTCTGAGGCGGCGCCGGGCGGTGCGGCAAGTGTCATGGCGGTGGCGGCCGATGTCAGTCGCATCGACGATGTCAAGAAACTGGAACTTGCGGTGCGGCAGCGGTTCGGCGGTGTCGACGTTCTGATGAATAATGCCGGCGTGCAGCCCGGCAGCGGGATGTTCGGGCCTGCCGCGAACTGGCAGAATGTGATCGGCATCAATCTGTGGGGTGTCATCCATGGCACGCAGGTCTTCGTCCCCGGCATGATCGAGCGCGGACGCCCCGGCCTCGTCATCAATACCGGTTCGAAGCAGGGCAGCACGACCCCACCCGGAGATCCCGCCTACAATGTTGCCAAGGCCGGTGTGAAGGTTTTCACGGAGGCTTTACAGCATGAATTGAGGAACCTCCCGGACGCCAAGCTTAGCGCGCATCTCCTCATCCCCGGTTTCGTCTTTACCGGATTGACCGCCAAAGGCCGTACCGAAAAGCCCGCCGCCGCGTGGACGCCGGAGCAAACCGTCGACTTCATGATCGAACAGCTGTCGGCCGGAGACTTTTACATTCTGTGTCCGGATAATGATGTGCCCCGGCATGTCGATGAGCGCCGGATTCTGTGGGCCGCCGGAGATATCGTCGAGAACCGGCCAGCGCTGTCGCGCTGGCATCCGGATTACGCGGATGCCTTCGCAAAGTTTATGGACGTGCGTTAGGTAGATGCGTCACAGCTCGATCGCCGTCCAGGCCGCATTGGCCTGGCTCGACGCGACCGCTGCGGCGATGAAACGCATCCCGCGCACCCCGTCCGCGATACCCGGTACCAGCAGGCTGGCCGGGTCTGGGTCACGGGTTTCGAGCCGCGCGCGGATCTGTTCGGCGACGTCGCGGTAGATCTGCGCGAACGCCTCCAGATACCCTTCGGGATGTCCGGCGGGGATGCGGCTCGCGTGAGCCGCAACCGCGCTCGCGCCTGAACCTGCCCGGCGAATCAATTGCGGCGGCTCGCCGAGCGGGGTGAACAGCAAAGCGTTGGGCTGCTCCTGTGACCAGTCCAGCCCGGCCTTTTCACCATAGACGCGCAGCCTCAGCGCGTTCTCGTTGCCCGGCGCTACTTGCGATGACCACAGCATCCCGCGCGCGCCGGAAGAGAAGCGCAGCAGCATCTGGGCGTCGTCGTCGAGCGCCCGTCCCTTGACGAACCGGGTCAGCTCCGCGGCCACGCTCTCGCAGCGCAGGCCGGTGACGAACTCCGCCAGATGAAAGGCATGGGTGCCGATGTCGCCGGCGCAGCCGGCGTCTCCGCTGCGGGCCGGGTCGGTACGCCAGGCCGCCTGCTTCTGGCCGGTTTCCTCCAAAGCGGTTGTTAGCCAGTCCTGCGGGTATTCGACCTGGACAACCCGGATGATCCCCAGCGCGCCGCTCGACACCATGTCCCGCGCCTGCCGCACCAGCGGGTAGCCCGTGTAGTTATGCGTCAACGCGAAGATGAGGCCACTGCGCTCCACGGCCGCGGCCAGAGTCACTGCGTCTTCGAGCCGGTGGGTAACAGGCTTGTCGCAGATCACGTGGATGCCGCGGGCGAGGAAGGCCCGGGCGGGGGCGAAGTGCAGATGGTTGGGCGTCACGATCGCCACCACATCGATGCCGTCCGGCCGCGCCGCCTCGCGCTCGGCCATCTCCTCGAATCCGCCATAGCGGCGGCCGGGTTCGATATGCAGCGCCGCCGCGCTGGCGTTCGCCCGCGCCGAATCGGATGACAGCGCGCCGGCGACCAACTCGTACTGGTCGTCGAGCCGGGCCGCAATGCGGTGCACGGCGCCGATGAAGGCGCCCTGGCCGCCGCCCACCATGCCGAGACGGATACGTCGGGCCATCAGCCGAGCCCCAGCAGCTTGCGGTTGGCCGCCTGGTCGATGCCGCTTGCCGCGAAGTCGTCGAAGGCCCGGGTGGCAACCTGGATGATGTGCGCCTCGATAAACGCCGCACCCTCCGCCGCGCCTTGCTCGCTGTCCTTGATGCAGCACTCCCATTCGAGCACCGCCCAGCCGTCGAACCCGTATTGCGACAGCCTGGAAAAGATCGCGCCGAACTCCACCTGCCCATCGCCGAGCGACCGGAACCGGCCGGCGCGATTCACCCATGGCTGAAACCCGGAATAGACGCCCTGCCGGCCGCTCGGGTTGAACTCGGCGTCCTTGGCGTGAAACATCCTGATGCGCGGATGATAGATGTCGATGAACTGCAAGTAGTCGAGCTGCTGCAGCAGGAAGTGGCTGGGATCATACAGAATGTTGCAGCGCGGGTGGTTGTTCACGCGCTCCAAAAACATTTCGTAGGTGATGCCGTCGTGCAGATCCTCGCCGGGATGGATCTCGTAACAGACGTCAACACCCGCCTCGTCGAAGGCATTCAGGATCGGCGTCCAGCGGCGCGCCAGTTCGTCGAAGGCGGTCTCCACCAGGCCGGCGGGGCGCTGGGGCCACGGGTAGACGAACGGCCAGGCGAGGGCGCCGGAGAACGTGGCGTGGGCCGAGAGGCCGAGATTGCGCGACGCCTTGGCGGCCAGCAGCACCTGCTCGACTGCCCATCGCTGGCGGGCGGCCGGGTTGCTGCGCACCTCCGGCGCCGCAAACCCGTCGAAGGCTGCGCCGTAGGCGGGATGCACGGCGATCAACTGGCCCTGCAGATGCGTGGACAACTCCGTGAGCTGCACGCCTGCTTCCGACAGCACGCCCTTTATTTCGTCGCAATATCCGGTGCTTTCGGCGGCGCGCGCGAGATCAAACAGACGCCTGTCCCAGCTCGGCAACTGCACGCCCTTGTAGCCATGGCCCGCAGCCCAGCGGGCGATGTCGGCCAGATTGTTAAAGGGTGTTGCGTCGCCGGCGAACTGCGCGAGGAAAATGGCGGGCCCCTTCATCGTCTTCATGATCAATCTCCCGTCTCACGGATTGGCGCGTCGGTTCGCAAACGATGGGCAGTTTCAAACGCGGCGGAAGCATAATCCGAAAACCGGATCCAGCGCACGCTTCCCGGTTTCGGGGTTAGCGAAAGGGCGTGCCGATCGATGGCAAGCCACCGCTACGATCGCAGCGCCTGCGCGATGGCACCGACAATGACCAGGGCGGAGGCGGCACCGGGATCCTCGTGGCCAATCGCGCGCTCACCGAGCCGCGAGGCGCGGCCCTTGGACGCGACCATGAATTTCGTCGCTTCGGCACCAGCCTGGGCGGCGGCCAGCGCATCCTTGAGGCACGCCTCCAAATCCTTGTCCGCCGCTCGCGCGGCCTCCGCGGCTTCGGCCGCCGGAACCCACACGTCCACCATCGTCTTGTCGCCGCGCTCGGCCTTGCCACGGTCTTGAATGCCCTTGGCCACGGCGGCGATGATGTCGACGATCGCGTCCCGGTCGAGAATGGTCCGCCCCTTCATGACGGCGGCGGCCCGCATCAAACCCGTCGCATAGAGCGGACCCGGCGAGGCGCCGACGGCGTTGAGGAAGACTTTCGCCGCCGTGTTCAGGACGCTGGTAGGGTCGGTGCTTGCCCGGTCCAGCCGGCCCAGCGCGTCGCCGACCGCCGCGAAGCCGATCGACATGGTGACGCCATGATCCGCGTCGCCGATGACACCGTCCAGTTCCGACAGGCGCCCTTTCGTTGCCTCGATGGCTGCGGCGATCGCCCGGAAGATGTCGACAAGATCGCGGTTCACGAATTCAGTCATACTGTCTGCTCGCTGATTGGCTACGAGGGAGTGATACTGCGTGGTGAGCCACCGAATCAGGGCACGCGGAACATGGCGCAGTCGCAAGGACGATCGAGCAACTGGATCAACTCGCCGTCGAGCAGCATCAGCGAGATGGACGCGCCAGCCATCTCCAGCGAGGTGCAGTAGTTTCCGACCCAGGTCGCATGGATGCTTATTCCCTTGGCGTCGAGGCGCTGGCGCACGCGCCGGTTCATCACATAAAGCTCCATCAAGGGCGTCGATCCGAGCGAGTTGACGAGGAGCGCGACCTTGTCGCCGCGCTTCGCCGGCATTTCCGTAAATATCCGGTCGAGAATTTCGTCGGTGACGGCGTCGGCGTTCTTCAGCGGTTCGCGCGCCACGCCCGGCTCGCCATGGATGCCCATGCCGATCTCCATGTCGCCGGGCCCGATTTCAAAATTGTGCTTGAGCGTGTGCGGCAGCGAGCACGGCGCAAGGGCCACGCCCATGGTGTAGGTGCGGTCGTTGGCCTTGCGCGCCGCCCGTTCGCATTCGTCCAGGGACCACATCGCGTCACAGGCCGCACCCGCCACCTTGAAGATGAAGAAGTTGCCGGCGACGCCACGCCGTTCCTTCTTTCGTTCCGGTGGCGCCGAGGCGACGTCGTCGGTCGTCAATACGGTGTGCACCTTGATGCCGTCGGCGGCAGCCATTTCCACCGCCATGTCGAAGTTCATGACGTCGCCGGCATAGTTGCCGTACATGAACAGCACGCCCTTGCCGCCATCGACCGCCTTGGCGCATTCGTAGATCGGGTCGGGCGGCGGCGATGCGAAGACGTTGCCGACGGCGGCCGCATCAGCCAGGCCCTTGCCGACAAAGCCCAGGAACATCGGCTCGTGACCGGACCCGCCGCCGATCACGAGACCGACTTTTCCCGGGCGCGGGCCTGAACGGGCAACGATCGCGCGGGGGTGGTGCTCCAGCTGCCGCAGATGCTGCGGATGCGCCGCGACGATGCCTTCGAGCATCTCCTCGATGATCGCATTGGGATCGTTGATCAGCTTTTTTGTTTTCATGCCTGTCCTCCCGGTTTCCGGCGTCCCGTCGGCGCGGCGCTGCACGTCGTTGGTAATGTCCGACGCGCTTTCCGCTTTCAGCATGCCGCGTGCCGTCACCTCGTCGGTCACAAGGATCGTCGCATGTCCGCCTTTGAGGCAGGCGCGAATCGCCGAGACCTTGTCGATGCCGCCGGCGACGGCGATGCGAACCTTGATGCGCGCGATTTCCTCCAGCGACAGGCCGATCATGCGATCGTCCAGCGGACCGTGCAGCGGCGTGCCGTTCTCATCCATGAAGCGCCCTGCGACGACGGCGGTGCCGCGAAGCCGGAGATAGTATGCCGCGTCGGCCTGACCGAAAAGCCCGCTGGTGTAGATGAGGCTGCCAGACCCCGTGGTGCAAACACCGAAGATCAGCTTGTCGGCGCGCCTTCCGATCTCGAGCTGCTCGTGCACGATGGGCTCGTTCACCAAAACGTCGCGAACGACCGCATTCGACACCACCGCCGGCGCCAGCAGGTTGATGCAGCGCGCGCCAATCCCCGCAGCGACGCGCGATGCGCAAAGCTCCGGGGAAAAGTCGAAGGTTGCGGTCGTTCCGCCGGTGGCCTGGATTACCGAAACGTCCTGAATGCGCATCGGCCCGATATTGGCGCCCACGGCCATGATCGTTCGGCCCCACGCGACGGCCAGCGTATCGCCCGGTCTCAGAAGGCTCTGCAGAACGGCGGCTCCGGCCTCGCCAAGCCGCGTGATAAGGGGCCTGGCGCCGTCATCGGTCGGGATGACAACGCAGTCGGCGAGTTGAAAGCGCTGCTTCAGAGCTTGCGCCACGCTGACGGCGCCGAGCCGCGCGGGATCGATATTGATGCTGACGATGCCCCGCGCGCGCGCCTCGGCCAGATAGCCGTTCACCGTCGCCCGCGAGACCCCCATGACCTCG
Organism: Pseudomonadota bacterium; assembly: GCA_021779635.1. The sequence goes on from JAJYAH010000258.1 coordinate 6,651, forward strand.
GCGATACCGTTCTGCGTCATGCCGTCGCGAAAATAGAGCCAGGCAGCCCAGACATGCGGATCGTCGCGAAAGCGCAGAGGAATTGGCTCAGGATCCTCCCCTGAGCTCGCTGGCCGGCCAGCCCTCCTCGTGGCGTATCGTTTCTCCATCTTGACATTTGTTATAATTAATTTGAACATTGTTACAAGAGGCAACGATTGCCGCGGATTGTCCTGGTAGGCTTTCGTTGCAGCACGAATGGTCGGCAAAAGGCCAAGGCGCGAACGCGCCGGTTGCACAGGGAGGGAACAGTGAAAAAATTCAATGACTCGTATCGCGGGCCTGGATTGGCCATGCCGCGTCGCACGCTGCTCAAGGGTGGCGCCATCGCGGGACTTGCGGGAATCGTCGGCGCCCCGTTCATCAACCGCCTTCAGGCCAAGGAGGCACACCCGCTTGCCGGCAAGAAGATCGACATGAACATCCTGGGCATCGCCGGCTGGCTGCCGTCTTCATTGGGCGTGAAGATGTCGCCGATCTTTGCCGACTATGTGAAAGAGCGTTTCGGTTACCAAGTGTCGTTCGGCTTCGCGGAAGCGCCGTTCTCCGATCTTTTTCAGAAAGCGGCGACGTCGCTGGCAACCAAGAGCCAGGAATACAACATCATCATTTCGGATTCGCAGTGGCTCGGCGCGCTCGCCAAGCCGGGCTGGATTCTCAAGCTCAACGACGTGATCGCGAAGAACAAGGAACTTCAGATCGATTGGTATTCCAACACGATCACGGAGGCCTATCAGATCTATCCGGACGGCAGCAAGGATTTGTGGGGACTACCCCAGGAGGGCGACACCATCGCGCTGTTCGTTCGCAAGGACATGCTGGCCGATCCCAAGGAGCAGGAGGCGTTCCAGGCGAAATACAATGCCAAGCTGCCGCAGACCTTCGAGGACTTCGAGAATCTTACGATGACCGAGTTCGAGAAGGTGGCTGAATTCTTCACCCGTCCCGACAAGCAGCTGTGGGGCACGGCGATGCAATACAGCCGCGTCTACGATTTCTGCACCTGCTACCTTTATCCGTTCATGTGGAGTCAGGGCGGGGAGGTTTGGGATCCGAAAACCGGGCAGGTCGAGGGGATCCTGAACTCCGCGATCAATGCCAAGGCCATGGAGCAGGCCAAAGGCTGGCTGAAATACCAACCACCTGGTGCACTCAACTACGGGATCGCCGAAGAGATTGACGTCTTTACGCAAGGCAAGGTGTTTTCCTGCTTCCAGTGGGCCGCGGTCGGCCTCGCCATGATCACACCGGAGAACAAGGACAAGGTCATGGTCGTGCCGCCGCCCAAGCACGGCACGGGCGCGGCAGCCAAGCGGATCTACACGATCGGCGGCCAGCCCTGGGTGATCAATGCCTTCAACGACGAGGCCAAGATGCGCGTCGCCCTCGACTTCATGAAGTGGTGGTATCTGCCGGAGACCACGCTGGAGTTCGCCAAGCGCGGCGGCAATCCCTGCGACAAGGCGACGTTGTCGAACCCGAACTTCGACAAGATCAACCCCTGGGGCCGCGCCTACAAATACATGCTCGAGCCCGGCCGCTCGCGCGATTTCTGGCACGATCCGAAATACTCGGAAATGCTGGCGCTTCAGCAGGAAGGCTTTACTTCCTTCATGACCGGCCAGACCGCCAGCGCGGCGCGGGCGCTCGACTATATCGCCTGCGGTCAGCAGCAGATCCTCCACGACGAAGGCGTCGCCAAGACGGCTCCCTCCGACAAGTGTGCATCGGTCTCTCTCTGAACGATGATCCATGGCCGGCGTGGCATGCACGCCACGCCGGCCAACTTCTTTTCGAGCGCGTCAAGGTTCCTGCTTCATGTCCAGCACGCACGCCGGGTCGATCGGGCGAAAACCTGGCATTGCCGGGATATTCGACGCGCGCACCAGATTGACGGTTTCGCTTCTCGCGCCGGTTCTGCTCTTCTTCATCGTGTTCAACACGATTCCGACGCTGTGGCTGCTCGGCCTGTCCTTCAGATCGGA
>JAJYAH010000259.1 GCA_021779635.1 Pseudomonadota bacterium
CTGTGCTGTTCGACGGCGTCACCGACCTGACCCGGCTCGATGAAACCCGGATAGCCGAACTCGGGATCGGCCGGAAATTCCAGAAGCCGACGGTGTTCGAGAGCCAGACCATCGAGGACAATCTGCTGCTGGCGCTGAATGTCGACCATCGGGTGCGGGGCACGCTGTTCTGGCGGGAATCCAAACCCGAATCCGAACGCATCGAGCGTGTGCTGGAAACCATCCGCCTGACCGACGCGCGTGACCGGCTGGCGGGGAGCCTGTCGCACGGCCAGAAGCAGTGGCTCGAAATTGGGATGCTGTTGGCGCAGGATCCGAAATTGCTGTTGGTCGACGAGCCCGTCGCCGGCATGACCGACGTCGAGACCCACCAGACCGCCGAACTGCTGAAAGAGATCAATCGCGAGAAAACCATCATGGTCGTCGAGCATGACATGACCTTTGTCCGCGAACTCGGCGTCAAGGTCACATGCCTGCACGAAGGTTCGGTGCTGGCCGAAGGAACCATCGATCAGGTTTCGTCGAATGAGCGGGTGATCGAAGTGTATCTGGGACGCTGATCATGCTCGAGGTCAAGGACATCAACCTCTATTACGGCGCGGCCCAGGCGCTGCGCGGCGTCTCGATCTCGGCCGAACCGGGCAAGGTGATGTGCGTGCTTGGCCGCAACGGCGTCGGCAAGACCAGCCTGCTGCGCGCGATGGTCGGCCAATACCCCATCGCCTCCGGCTCGATCACCTTCGACGGCACGGAGATTTCGAATCTCAAGCCCTATGAGCGCGCGCGCCGCGGCATCGGCTTCGTGCCGCAGGGCCGCGAGATTTTTCCGCTCCTCACCGTGGAGGAAAATCTCAAGACCGGCTTTGGCCCGTTGAAGCGCGAAAATCGCAATATTCCCGATGATGTGTTCTCGCTGTTTCCGGTGCTGCAATCGATGCTCGGCCGCCGTGGCGGCGATCTGTCCGGGGGCCAGCAGCAGCAGCTTGCCATCGGGCGTGCGCTGGTGATGCGGCCGAAACTGCTGCTGCTTGACGAGCCGACCGAGGGCATTCAGCCCTCGATCATCAAGGACATCGGGCGCGCGATCTCCTATCTTCGCAGCCTGGGCAACATCGCGATCGTGCTGGTCGAGCAATATCTCGACTTTGCCTGTGAACTCGGCGACAATTTTGCGGTGATGGACCGCGGCGCGGTGAAATATGCCTGCGATCGCAGTCATCTCGATCCCGGCGAAATCAGCCGCCAGATGGCGCTTTGACATGGCTTTGTGATCCGACCGGCCAGGGTCGCACGTCGTTCTGGAGCGTTTTCGAGCGAACTGGGCACCGTTCGCGTGAAGAGAACGCGTCAAAATAAAAGATTGGGGCCGCGGTTCTGATTCAATCAGAACCGATCAGGCTCTGGGGGACGAGTTGGCGCGGATGCAGACCGATACCACAAGTGCTGCCTCAGTGATTTTTGCGGCCAACCGTGCCCAGGGCGCGGTGAGGTTCGATGTGCACCAGGTCGAGGGTGTCACCCGCCGCCGCCACTTGCATGAATCCGGCTCGCTGCGGGTGCGATTCCCTTCACCCGAAACGGACGGTCTCTCGGCGGTTTTCGTCAACACGGCAGGCGGTGTCGCCGGCGGCGATCGTTTCGATATCGACATCGTGGCCGGGGAGGGATCGCGTCTTGCGGTGACGACCGCGGCCGCGGAAAAAATCTACCGGGCCCAGGGACCGGCCGCGCAGCTCAATATTGCCTTGAAGGCCGCGGCGGGGGCGCAACTCGCCTGGCTGCCGCAAGAGACCATCTTGTTCGACGGTGCCCGGGTGTCGCGACGGATCGGCATCGATCTTGCGGAAAGCGCGTCGCTGCTGCTCTGTGAAATCGTGGTGTTCGGCCGTGCGGCGATGGGTGAACGGATGCTGCGCGGCGAATTTGTCGATCGCTGGCGACTGCGGCGCGGCGGCAGGCTGGTGTTCGCGGAAACCATACGGCTCGACGGCGCCATCGGCGAAAAACTCGCCAAACCGGCGATCGCAAAGGCCGGCGCTGCGGTCGGCACGGCGCTGATCGTGCCCGGTGACGAGGCGCTGGTGGAGCGGATTCGCGAGCTTTCGGCAACGTTCGGCGGCGAGGTCGGCATCTCCTGCTGGAATGGATTTGCAATGGCCCGCTTCTGCGCACAAGATGCGGCCCGGCTTCGCGTCGATATGATGGCGGTGCTCGGCCGCGCCAGCGGTTCGGCGCTGCCGCGGTTATGGCTCAATTAGGTCAGTCCGGAACTAGAGTGTTCGCATGAATCTGTCTCCCCGCGAAAAGGACAAGCTTCTGATTTCGATGGCGGCCATGGTGGCGCGGCGGCGGCTGGAACGCGGCGTCAAGCTCAACCATCCCGAGGCCATCGCGATCATTTCCGATTTCATCGTCGAGGGCGCGCGTGACGGTCGTACCGTGGCCGAACTGATGCAGGCCGGCGCCCAGGTGCTGACCCGCGCGCAGGTGATGCCCGGCATTGCGGAAATGATTCACGACATTCAGGTGGAGGCGACGTTTCCGGACGGCACCAAGCTTGTCACCGTGCATGAGCCGATCAGATGAGATGGAAGGTCGTCGTTCCGCCCCGGAATGACTGAGGAGAGCACACATGATCCCCGGCGAACTGTTCATCAAGGACGGTGAGATCGAACTCAATGCCGGCCGCAAGACGGTGACGCTCACCGTCGCCAATTCAGGCGACCGGCCGATCCAGGTCGGCTCGCACTACCATTTCTTCGAGACCAATCCGGCGCTGAAATTCGACCGCAAGAAGGCCCGCGGCATGCGGCTTGATATTGCGGCCGGCACCGCGGTGCGGTTCGAGCCCGGGCAAACCCGCGACGTTCAGCTCGTGGCGCTGGCCGGCAAGCGCGTCGTCTATGGCTTCCGTGGCGACGTGATGGGGAAGCTGTGAACAGGTACGAAATGGCGGGGGCCGAATCATGTCGGTGAAAATCAAACGTTCGGTCTATGCCGACATGTTCGGGCCGACCACCGGCGACCGGGTGCGGCTCGCCGACACCGACCTCATCATCGAGGTGGAAAAGGATTTCACCGTCTACGGCGAGGAGGTGAAATTCGGCGGCGGCAAGGTGATCCGCGACGGCATGGGTCAATCCCAGGTCACCAACAGGCAAGGCGCTGCCGATACCGTCATCACCAATGCGCTGATCGTCGATCACTGGGGTATCGTCAAGGCCGACGTCGCCATCAAGGAAGGCCACATCAGCGCCATCGGCAAGGCCGGCAATCCCGACATCCAGCCCGGCGTGACCATCGTGATCGGTCCCGGCACGGACGTCATCGCAGGCGAGGGGAAAATCCTCACCGCCGGTGGCTTCGACAGCCACATTCATTTCATCTGCCCGCAGCAGATCGAGCACGCCTTGATGTCCGGCGTCACCTCGATGCTCGGCGGCGGCACCGGCCCATCGCATGGCACCTTTGCCACCACCTGCACGCCCGGCCCCTGGCATATTGCGCGCATGATCCAGTCGTTCGATGCGTTTCCGGTCAATCTCGGCATTTCGGGCAAGGGCAACGCCTCGCGTCCGGCGGCGCTGGTGGAGATGATCAAGGCCGGCGCCTGCGCGCTCAAGCTGCATGAGGATTGGGGCACCACGCCCGCGGCGATCGACAATTGCCTTTCGGTGGCCGACGATCACGACATCCAGGTGATGATCCATTCCGACACGTTGAATGAGTCCGGCTTCGTCGAGGATACTGTCAAGGCATTCAAGGGCCGCACCATTCACGCCTTCCATACCGAAGGCGCCGGCGGCGGACATGCGCCCGACATCATCAAGATCGCAGGCCTGAAAAACGTTCTTCCTTCCTCGACCAATCCGACCCGGCCGTTCACCCGCAACACCATCGACGAGCATCTCGATATGCTGATGGTTTGCCACCATCTCGATCCCTCGATTGCCGAAGATCTCGCCTTCGCCGAAAGCCGCATCCGCAAGGAAACCATTGCGGCCGAGGACATTCTGCACGATCTGGGCGCGCTTTCGATGATGTCTTCGGATTCCCAGGCCATGGGCCGGCTCGGCGAGGTCATCATCCGGACCTGGCAAACCGCCGACAAGATGAAGAAGCAGCGCGGCTCGTTGCCGCAGGACACCGGCAATAACGATAATTTCCGGGTCAAGCGCTACATTGCGAAATACACCATCAACCCCGCGATCGCGCACGGGGTGTCGAAACTGATCGGGTCGGTGGAAAAGGGCAAGCTCGCCGATCTGGTGCTGTGGTCGCCGGCCTTCTTTGGCGTGAAGCCCGATTGCATCATCAAGGGCGGCTCGATCGTCGCCGCCCCGATGGGCGATCCCAACGCCTCGATCCCGACGCCGCAGCCGGTGCACTATCAGCCGATGTTCGCAGCCTACGGCAAGGCGCTGACCGCCTCGTCGGTGGTATTCTCCTCGAAGGCGGCCGTGGCGTCGGGGCTGGCGCGGAAGCTCGGCATCGCCAAGAAGCTCTATGCGGTGCAAAACACCCGTGACGGCATCTCCAAGAAGAGCATGATCCACAATGGCGCCACGCCCAAGATCGAGGTCGATGCCGAAACCTATGAGGTGCGTGCCGACGGCGAATTGCTGACCTGCGCGCCCGCCGACGTGCTGCCCATGGCGCAGCGCTATTTCATGTTCTAAGCTTGCTCCCGGCGCTCAAAGCCAGAACAAAGCCCGGGAGGATTTCGTGATTTACGTCGTTGCCACACTGACCGTGAAGCCTGAAACACGCGCCGAATTCATTGCCGCTGCCACAGCGTGTATCAAGGAAACCCGCAAAGAAGCCGGCAATATCGCCTACGACCTGCACGAAAGCGTTACCGATCCGGCCAAGATGGTGTTCGTCGAGCAGTGGGAAAATGCCGAAGTGCTGGTGCCGCACCGGAGCGCCGAGCACATGAAGACCTTCGGCCGGGTCGCCGTGAAATGCATGGCCGCGCCGCCAAAGATCGAGATCATCACGCCCGCAAAAGTCGATGTCCGATAATCACGAAAAACAGCCAGAAGGACCGAGCCATGATCTATGTCGTCGCCACCTCTCAGGTGAAGCCGGAATCGCGGGACGCGTTCATCAAGGGCGCCAGGGAATGCATCGCCGCCACCCGCAAGGAAAAAGGCTGCATCGCTTATGAAAGCCACACCAGCATCAACGATCCCAATCTTTTTGTGGTGGTGGAGCGCTGGGAAACCCGCGAAGACCTCAATGCGCACGGCCGGGCACCACACATGAAGATCTGGCGTGAATATTCCGCGCCGCTGAAGGTGTCGCCGACCGTGATCGAGATCATCAGCGACGGCAAGGTCGAGAAGCTGTGAGGATTTTCGCATGATCCGCGCGAGCCAGGTTCGCGTGCACCATCGTTGGACCGACGCGCCGGCCGATACCGTCGTGCTCGGCTTCGACGATCGTCACCGGCGGCGGATGGCGATGACGGGCACGCGCGGACTTGAATTCCTGCTCGACCTGGAAAACGCGGTGGCGCTGCGCGGTGGCGATGCGCTGGTGCTCGACGATGGCCGGTTGATCGAGGTGGTCGCGGCGCCGGAGCCGCTGATCGAGATCCGGGGCAGCGATCCGCTTCATCTGGTTCGGGTCGCCTGGCATCTCGGCAATCGCCATCTGCCGACGCAGATCATGGCCAAGGGTCTGCGCATCAGGCGCGACCACGTTATCGAGGCGATGGTGAAGGGGCTCGGTGCGCGCGTGATCGAGATCGAAGCGCCGTTCGATCCCGAAGGCGGCGCCTATGCCGGCGACGGCCATGCCCACGCGCCGGATCCGCACGACCACGCCGCGCATGGCGCGTCATCCCATGATCATGGCGATCATCATCACCATGACGGCCATCATCATGACGAGCACTGCGACCATGACCACCACCACGGCCATTCCCATGCTCATGACCACAAATAAGACGCCGGCCACACCGCGGCGGCGCGCGGCAGCGCCGGCGGCCGCGACGAACCCGTCCAAAGGCAGGGTTGAAGCATCGTCCAGCGAACCCACCACGCAACCGGCCGGTGACCGGAACGCAATGAGCGAAAACGAGGCCGCGGCGCTGTACCGGCTGATGACCTGGCTGTCGCCATCCTTTCCGGTCGGCGCCTTCTCCTATTCCAGCGGTATCGAATGGGCAGTGGAAGCCGGCGATATCGTCGACGCGGCATCCTTGCGGGATTGGCTTGGTGCGATGCTTGCGGACGGGCCGGGATTTTGCGATGGCGTGTTTCTGGCGCACGCGCATCGGGCCGCTGCGTTGGGGGACGAAATGGCGCTGCGCGATATCGCCGAGCTTGCGGCGGCTTTCGTGCCCTCGCGCGAACGCCAGCTTGAGACCTCGGCGCAGGGTCGCGCGTTCATCGACATCGCGCGCGCGGCATGGAATTGCGGCGGGCTTGATCGAATGATTTCACATTGCGGTGGAACGATCGTTTATCCGGTCGCGGTCGGTCTGGTCAGTGCGGCCCATGCGATCCCGCTTGCCCCCACCTTGCACGGCTTCTTTCATGCGCTGGCTTCGAACTGGATATCCGCCGGCGCGCGGCTGGTTCCTCTCGGGCAGACCGACAGCCAGCGCGTGCTGGCCTTGCTGGAGCCGGTCGTCGTGACGACCGCGCAACGCGCCCTGACGGCAACGCTTGACGATCTCGGCAGCGCGACCTTTCGCGCCGACCTTGCCAGCATGCGGCACGAGACGCAGTACACCCGGCTGTTCAGGTCATGACCTCGCCGCAGAAACGACGTCAGGGAGAGCGCTTCACATGTCCAGCCTGAACGGCCCGCTTCGTGTCGGCATCGGCGGTCCCGTCGGGTCGGGAAAAACCGCGCTGATGGACTTGCTCTGCAAGGCGATGCGGGAGCGCTACGAGATCGCCGCGATCACCAACGACATATATACCAAATGGGATGCCGAATTTCTGGTGCGCTCGGGGTCGCTGACCCCTGATCGTATCGCCGGTGTCGAGACCGGGGGGTGTCCGCACACCGCGATTCGCGAGGACGCCTCGATGAATCTCGCCGCGGTGGCTGACATGCGGATGAAATTTCCGGATCTCGACCTGGTGCTGATCGAATCCGGCGGTGACAATCTCGCCGCCACCTTCTCGCCCGAACTGGCCGATCTCACGATTTATGTCATCGACGTGGCGGCGGGCGACAAGATCCCTTCCAAGGGAGGGCCGGGCATTACCCGGTCAGACCTTCTCGTCATCAACAAAATTGACCTCGCGCCCTATGTCGGCGCATCGCTGGACAAAATGGACACCGACGCGAGGCGAATGCGTGGCGAGGGGCCATTTGTGATGACCAATCTCAGGAAGAGCGAAGGCCTGGAGCGCATTATCCGCTTTATCGAAGCCAAGGGTGGGCTCGGCAAACCTGCGCGAAGCTGAGTTCGTTAACACTTGTGGCCGCGCCCTGCGGCCTCAGCCGCGGTAACTGATTTTCGTCGTCGCCCGGAACAAAACGCATCTGATGCGATTAACATCTTTCGCACCCGACCTGCGCAGGACGCGTGGGCAGCGTTTACCCTCGTAGCCAACTGCAGTTGCGTATCGATGATCGCTCCTTCATTATCCCCGGTAGTTGGATCGCATTTTGTCTCGATTTGTTGCCGCCCCGGCGGACGCCAGATGCTTCGTTTATTTCTTCGCCAACTTCTCATTTTCGAGTAAGCGAGTGGTTCGGCTGGGTTTCATCATTGGCTTTATCGCGTTCATCGGGGTCCTGCTCTCCGGTCTTGCAGCCTATCGCGTGCACGATCAGGAATTGACGGTCGAGGGCATCGCGCTGGCGCGCGCCATCGACGTCCACGCCAGCCTGGTACAGGACCGGCTGACCGAGCGTGAACTGCTCGCCCGCGTCGCCTCGGGCCTGTTCCATGCGCCGTCCGTGATCAAGGCCGATATGCTGCAGCCGCTGCGGACGTCGATCTATGCTTTCAAGACCGATTTCGTCGTCGCAGGCTGGATTGCGCGGCTCCAGCCGAGCGAGCTTGCGGCGGCGAGCAAGGAACTGACGAGCGCCGGATTTTCGGATCCGACCATTCGCAGCTTCGATGATTCACCGCGCGATACGCAGTCCCTCAACAAGCCGATCGATGTGTTGATGGACGTTGAACCGCGCAATGCGCTGACGATGGCTTTCCCCGGCCGTTCGCTTGACCAGCACCCGATTCTGGGGCCGATGTTTGCGCAGGCCATGACCCACGGCAAGCCGGTGTCGTCCGACCCGCTTCGGCTGATGGGCCCGGACGGGCCGATGGGGATCGTTCTGGCCGCGCCCGTACTCCAGGAGGGTAACGCCTCGCCGGTAGGCTTCGTGACGTTTTCCTATGAACTGGCGCCGCTGATGCTGACGAACGACGATCTTTCGCTGTTCTCGGTGGTGCTGAAGGATCCGCGCAGCGCCGATAGCGAGCTGATCGCAAACGATCAGGGCGTCGTCTCCTCGAGGTCGGTTGCGCAGGATCGGCCTGCGCCGTCGATGGTAAGAACGGTGATGTTCGGCGGCCGCGACTGGTCGCTCGGCTACTACGCCAAGACCAATGCGGTGAGGCGGGCAGACCAGACCGCGGCGATCGTAGCGGCGATCGGTTTCGCACTGACCGGTATCGTCTGCGGGCT
>JAJYAH010000260.1 GCA_021779635.1 Pseudomonadota bacterium
GTAATTCCCGTCCGAGGCAAGATTGATGTTGTCGGGATAGCCCGGCAGGTTATCCATCACCGTCTCGACCTTCCCGGTCTTCGGGCCATCGAACCAATAACGCTTGATCGAGCAACCGAAGGTTTCGGCGAACAGGATCGATTGACCGTCGCTGGCGATGCAGATGCCGTTGGGGAACTTCAACCCCCGCAGCGCGGTATGTGTGGTTCCGGTCGCCGGATTGTAGCAGATGATCCGGCCGTTGCCGCGCGCCTCCAGTCCGTCGACCGGCCACTCGTGCATTTCGTAGCGGACGGTCGCTTCGGAGAAGAAAATACGTCCGTCGTCGGCGATGTCGAGATCGTCGGCAAGGCGGAGACGGCTGTCGTCGTTGACCGAATAAAGGCTCCGGTTGGTTTCGTCCGTCACCTTCTCGACCTTGCGGTCGGGCGTGATGCGGTAGAGACCCATCCCACCGATGCACACATAGAGATTATCGGCGCGATCGAAGGCCATGCCGAGCGGCTGGCCGCCGATATGGGCGAACACTTCCATCTCCTGATAGTCGGGCGCCTTGAAGCGGATGATGTCGCCGTGGCGCGAGCCGGCGTAGAGATTGTCGTTGCGATCGAGAATGACGTCTTCCGGCGCCTCAATGCGGCCTAGACCGATCAGCGTGACGTCGCGCAGCTTGTCGTTTTGTGCGAACGGCCCGCTGCCGGGTGCGGTCGAAATGGCCGGGGCCAGCCCGTGAAAGGTCGGGCTGACATAGACCTTGCTGATGATGCGGTTGCGGTTCTTCAGCCAGCGGATGTCGATCACGGCGGCGACCAGCAGGACGGCCGCGAGTACCATGCGGTTGACGCCGCCGCTCACCGACAGCGTGGTCAGGCCGTTGATCAGAAACAGGACGATCAGCGTGCCGACCAGCGCCTTGGCGACGGAACCCTTGCCGCCGCCGAGACTGATGCCGCCCAGTACCGTCGCCGTCAGCACGGTCACTTCCAGTCCGACGCCGACGTCGCCGCCGACGGTGCCGAGCCGTGCGGCGAAAAACAGCGCACCGATCGCGGTCAGCGCCCCGCTTGCGGTGTAGCACAACGCGATTGTGCGCCGCACCGGGATACCCGAATTATAGGCCGACCGGCGCGAGCCGCCGATCGCGGTGACATGCCATCCCGGCCGCAGGCGGGTCAGAAAGACATGCCCGAAGATGGCCACGACGACATAGACCAGCACGACGGCAGGAACGCCGGCGACAACGCCTCCGCCCATGAAATTCCAGGACGGGAAGTCGGGCAAGGCGGCGGCGATCTTGTTCGAATTGTCGAACAGCAAGAGATCATAGGCGGAGCGATAGATGATCAGCGTGATCAGCGTGGTGATGAAGGCGCGCAGCCGCAGATACCCGATCAACAGGCCGTTGACGGCGCCGAGCGCCGCGCCGCACACCAGCGTCGCAACAATGACCGCGGGCACCGGCCAGTTGAGGACATTGAGACAGTATAGTGCGCAGAAATCGCACAGCGCGAACATCGACCCCACTGAAAGGTCGATGCCGCCGACAATGACGACGAGCGCCATGCCGAGTACAACGAAGCCGATCTCGCCGGCCTGCCGCCCGGTATCGCCGAGACTGGCGGTAGAAAGAAATCCGGGGATCGATCGGCTGAGAGCGATGGTGACGATCAGGAGAACGATCACCGGGATCGCGGTCTCCGTCCAACGCTTGGATAGAATTTCGCCGAGCAGGTGGTCTGGCCAGTAGCGGTATCTCAAACGAAGAAGTGCGTCTTGCATCGGCGGCCTGGCATCGAAGGAGGAAATCCGGATCGGGATGCGGCTGGTCGCACCCGCTCTGAGACGGGCGGCCATGCGACGGCCGCCCGCTCATTTGGCGTAACGATTATCTATTTCTTGAGATCGCTGAGATTCCAGCAGGCAGTTTCACTTGCTGCGTTCTCCTTGGTGATCGGAATCAGGGTCGTGTACATCGATCCCTTCACCGAGCCGGGTTTTACGCCGGAAGAAAGCAACCACTTGATCATGCCCGCCATGTCCGCAGCCTGTGTAGGCACGTCGTAGCTCATATCGAGGTCGAACGCGCCGGACTTGACAAGCTCGCACGCGCCCTTGCGTTCGCCACCACCGGAGGTCGCGAGAAATACCTTGCCGGTGAGCCCGGCTTCCTTCACGGCAGCTGCGGTACCAATGTCCATGCCGTCCCAGAAGCCGACGATGCCGCACAGGTCGGGATTCTGTTTCAGAACCGTCTGGGTGATCGCCTTGGCTTTGGCGGCATCCCAATCCGCGGCCTGGCTCGAGACAACTTTGATGTCCGGATTTTTGGCAAGGACGTTTTCGACGCCCTTCAGGGTGTAGGCGCTGGCCGCAGCCGACAATGCGCCCTGGATCACGGCGATCTTGTTCGACTTGCCCTGGCAGGCCTTCACGACGGCTTCGGTCTGGCGTTCGCCGATTTCGTTCCAGTTGGCGCCGACGAAAGCCGAACTGCGATAGTTCGAGCCCATGTTGATCTGGAGGACGTAGATGCCTTCGTTCTCGGCGCGCTGCGCCAGCTTGGCGTAGGTCTGCACGTCCGGATTATGCAGGATCATCACCGCCGGCTTTTCGGAGATCAGCGTCGTCACTGCCTGTGCGCCCGCATTGGTGCTCCAGTTCGGATCGCGGACGATCACCTTGACGCCGTAGGGCTCCAGCTCCCGCTTGAGGCCCGCGAACCAGCCCTCGGTCAGATCGAAATTCATCGCGACCGGCACGAAAGCCACCGTCTTGCCGGCGAGCGCTTCCTTGAAGGCTCCCTGGAACGGCTCGTCGAGGCCCTTTTGCGCAAGTGCCGGCGAAGCTGCGACGGAGATCAACCCGATCCCCAATAGCGCCGTTCTGAGTGTCGCGCGTCCAAATATAGTCATTCCCGTCCTCCCATTGTTGATTGATAGTTATGCAGCCGTTCAGATGTCGCCTTGTTGTGCCGTCTCCTCGTTACGCGGATTCAGGAAGGAGTCCGCAATCACGGCGACCAGAAGCACCACGCCCTTGACGAGGTTCTGGCCGGAATAGGAGACGTCCATGATCGTCATGCCGTTGAGCATGGTGCCGATCAGAAGCGTGCCGATGATCACATTGACGACACCGCCGCGGCCGCCCGACAAGCCGATGCCGCCAAGAACGACGACCAGGATCACATCATAGATCAGCGTCGAATTGAATATGCGCGTCGGCATGCTGTTGACCGACGCCGCGAGAATGAGGCCGGCGCCAAAGCCGATCAACGCGGCCAGAACATATTGCAGCACGATGATGGGCCGGGTCGGAATACCGGTAACCCGCGCGCCATAGGGATTGTCGCCGATGGCGTAGATATAGGCGCCGATCCGGGTCCGTCGCAGCAGGAATGCCACCGCGATGCACGCGATGGCGAACATCACAACCGGCATCGGCACACCCAGCAGATTTCCCTGGCCGAGGTGTTCGAAACCGTCGAGTCCCGGGCTCCACTGCACCACATCGAGCTTGAAAAGCGCGGCTTGGCCGAGCCCTGCAAGGAACAATCCGGACGCCAATGTCGTGAACAAGGACGGCACCTCGGCGTAGGCGATCAGCCATCCGTTCACCAGGCCGAATATCACCGTCAGCACGAAAGCCGCCGCGAGCGAAGTCGGTAGCGAATGACCGTCCTGCACCATTTGAAGCACCAGCCCCGGCGGGACGGCCAGTGCCGCGATCAGCGAAATATCGATGCCGCGTCCGATCACGACGATCGCCATCGCCAGCCCGAGAATGCCCAGCACCGCCACGCTTTGCAGCAGTGTCAACATGTTCGCGGTGGTAAGAAATCCTGGCAGTGTGAGGGCGAATACGACAAAAAGTGCCGTGAAAACCGCAAACACGATTCCCTGCTGTCCGACGCTCCTGATCCCCATCCCAACTTCTCTTAATTAATTTGAGGTCAATGTTGGCTCGCTTTGATCGCGAATGCAACCTTGTCAGGGTTGTGCCACCAAAATTAGCAGGCATTCGGGATTAGCCTTTTGGCCCAGACCGGCGGCCGCAGATCGTTCTAAACCGGCAAAGGCCCGCTCCCGCTACCGTGCATTGAGCGGCTATTGTGCTGTCTCGCGCGCGCATTCTGAGGTATGAAGCGGTTCGTGCTGCAGCGGCATTGCGGCATCACTGGCAATGCCTCCGGCCGGCAGATGCGGCAAGACGACCCATCAAGACAACCGATGAGGACGCCATGGAACTGATCCTTTTTCTTATCGTGCTGCTGGCTTTCTATGCCCTGGTTTCACTTCGCGTGCTCAAGCAGTACGAACGCGGCGTGGTGTTCCTGCTGGGCAAATTCGCAGGTGTGCGCGGGCCGGGGCTGACGCTGATCTTTGTTCCGATCCAGCAAATGGTGCGCGTGTCGCTGCGCACCGTCACCATGCAGATCCCGTCGCAAAAGATCATCACCAAGGACAATGTCTCGATCGATATCGCGGCGGTGGCCTATTATCATATTACCGATCCGGAAAAGGCGGTGATCGCGATCGAGAACGTCTACAACGCGATCAACCAGATCAGCCAGACCACGGTGCGCAATGTGGTCGGACGGTTCAGCCTCGATCAACTGCTCTCCGATACCGCGAGCATCAACGACCAGATCAAGAACGTCATCGACCAGCATACCGAGCCATGGGGCACCCAGGTCACGGCGGTCGAGATCAAGGACATCACGCTGCCGGATAACATGCAGCGGGCGATGGCCAAGGAAGCCGAGGCGGAGCGCGAGCGTCGCGCCAAGATCGTCGCCGCCGAGGGTGAATATCAGGCGGCGGTAAAGCTCGGCCAGGCGGCCGACATCATCACGCAGCACCCGGTAGCGCTTCAGCTCCGCACCCTGCAGACGATGGCTGAGATTTCGGTTGAGAAGAACTCTACCATCATCTTCCCCGCGCAATTCATGACCACCGTGCAGGAGGCGATCGCGCTGCTGTCGAAGGATTCGGCGTCGAAATAGGCTGAAGCCTGCGTAGGAGGCGTCGTCGTCGGCTAGGCGCGATCTGGCGCGGAGGCGCCGGCGCGCGCGAATTTCTGCAGCATCGCATCGAATGCCTGTTTGATGCGAAACACGAATGGGGCCTTGTAGGGGAAGTCCTCGTTGCGTTCATGGACCAGCATCGAGGCATTGACCTCGAACACCACGAGATTGCCCGCACGGTCCAGCCCGCAGTCGATGCCGAAATACTCAAGGCCGATGTGCTGCTGGATGGCGCGCAACGCCTCGTAACGCCCGGAGTTGAAAACCCGGGCGGGATCTTGCAAAAACGCCTCTTCTTCCGCCTGCATCCATGGTTGATTGGCCATGTCGGTGCTGACGTGATGCACCTTCCAGTCGTTTCCGATCGCCAGATGATACGGCAGAATCTGGTCGCCGACGAAAATGAAGCGATACTTTCGGAAATGACCATCGGCGGAGCGATAGTCGACATACTCGATCAGATAGTGATCGGCATCGGGGTGTCGCGCCAGAAAGGCCGTGAGTTCGACCGGGTCTTCGATCTTTTCGAAATCGTCACCGCCATGGGTCCCGGCCGGCCGGGCCAGAATGGATGAAGACGGAATGGCAGCGCGCAATGTCGCCATCGAAAGTTCGGAACCGGCGGTCTGACGCAAGACTTTCGGAACCTTGCAGCCTGGTATGCCCGCCAGCAGTTCCGCGACCGCATCGCGCGTCGTCTTGCCGATCTTGCGCGGATCGTTGACGGTTGGCTTGCCGACGCGATCGACCAGATCGGCCGCCATTGGCAACAGCCCGTCGGCCTGGTCCGCATCGGAAATCAGATTGACGACGACCTGCACGTCCAGCTTCAGCGCTTTGACGTCATACTGGTTGAAGGCGAACAGCGAAAGCGTATCGGTGTCGAAGGCAACGTCCTTGAAGAGGTATTCGGTTGGCGTGTTGCCGGCGAACGGACCATACAGCGCCAGGACGCGAAAATCCGCAGGTACCTTCGCGGCCGGCCGTCTGATCAAGGGCTGGATCCGGGCTCCTTCGGCATAGGCCGCCTTGGCGGCTTCGATTTCGCCGGCCTGTTGCTTGATGCCGCCGATCCAGTAGAGGCTCTCCGCGTCGCGCGGATTGAGGGCGATGGCCTGCTCAAAACGCGCGATGGCCGCTTGCGGTTCATTGAGCTCGAAGTGAACCTTGCCAAGCTGATGGCAGAGGGTCCCGTCCTGCGGCCGCTCGCCGACCATTTCCAGCAATAGTCCCCTGGCGATGATGTATTGCTTGGTGGCCATCACCGCCTCAACGAGGTTGGTGCGCGACGGCCAATGTCCCGGATTAAGCTTCAGGGCTTGAAGATAATAGGCGACGGCCTCCTGAGGCTTCCCGGCCTTGTGGTACGCCATGCCAAGGTTGCACCAGCAAGAGGTGAGGCTTGGCGCCAGCCGCAATGCGGCCTTGTAGTTTGCCGCTGCCAGCGCGAGATCGCCGCGGACCATGCCGGCATTGCCGAGATGTGAATGCAGGTCGGCGATGGTCGCGACGGATACGCTGCCGGGCGGTTCATTTTCGGCTGCGGCGAGGCCACGTTGATAGGCGGCGATCGCGTCGTCGATCCTCCCGGCGGTATAATATTCCAGACCGATGCGCAGCTGCCGTGCCACGAACGAGACGCCGATATCGACGTCCGGGAGGCCGGTGGCCAACGCAGTTGCAGTCATGGATTGCGCCTTGGGTGCGGTGAAGGTGAACCAATCATGAAGATTCTTGGTAAACAAAGTCTTCCCGCCGGTCCCGGGCCGCCCGGCCGGGCGCGGATTCGGCTTTCCGGTCATTTCCAGGCTGGATGCGGAAATATCCGGCAATACCCGCGATGGCCGCCAGCAAACGCTCGAAATTCATCGATGCGCGCCGGCTGCGAATCAGCAGATAACAGGGCGATTGAAGCCACAGGCGTCGGAACTTGCTGACATCGTGACCGGACTGAAACAGAACGCGGCGGTCTTGCCTGATCGTACCGCCGGCCGTCGCGGCTGGGCGCCCCGGCTGGCGCAGGAGTCGAGGCTAAGACAGCTTGAGGAGCTGCTGGCGCGCCCGCCGATCGGGGCCGATGCGATCGGCCTCGAAATCGAGCGCGCGGTTCTCTTGAGCGCCCTCGACCGGCGGCAGGACGCGCAACAGGCTTTCATCGACATCCTGCGCCGAGCGCCCACCCATTTCAGCGCCCTCAACGAATTCGGGACCCTGCTGACGAATATGGGAGCGATCGACGCCGCCTGCCGGGTCTATTCCGAGGCGATCCTCCACCATCCCGACCATCCGATGGCGCGGGTGAACCTCGCCAATCTGCTGCTTCGCGCCAACAAGCACGCGGAAGCCCGCGGGCATTACGAAGCCGCGTTACGGATCGATCCGGATTACGCGGAGGCGCATCAGGGTTTGGGTGCGGTCCTGTCCGACATCGGCGATCGCGCCGGGGCGCTTCATCATTTTCAGAAGGGCTTTCGCGGCCATGCGATTTCCAGCCTGCCGTATCGCGGTACCAAGCCACCGGTCACGGTGCTGCAACTGGTTTCATCGGGCGGCGGCAACATCCCGACCGCTGCGCTGCTGGACGACTGCGTCTTTCTGACGTCGGTTGTCGTCACCGACTATCTCGATCCCTCGGCTGCGCTGCCACCGCATCAACTGATCTTCAACGCCATCGGCGATGCCGACCTCTGTGCGCCGGCGCTGAAGGCGGCCGCCCGTTTGACGGAGCGGACCACTGTACCTGTCATCAACGATCCCCGTGCGGTGATGAAGACCGGTCGTATCGACAATGCCCGGCGGCTCGGCGCCGTGCCGGGGGTGGTTGCGCCGCGGACCATGGCCATCGCGCGCGATATCCTTGCTGGCCCCGATGGCGTCGCCGCCATGGCGAGCCACCGGTTTGCCTTTCCGCTGCTGCTGCGTTCTCCCGGCTATCACACCGGACGCAACTTCATCATCGTCGGACAGCCAGCCGAATTATCCGCAGCCGCGGCTGGTCTGCCGGGCGACGACCTGCTGGTCATCGAGTATCTCGATGCCCGCGGCAAGGACGGCAATGCGCGAAAATACCGCGTGATGATGATCGGCGGCCGAATCTATCCGCTGCATCTGGCGATATCAGGGAAATGGAAGGTGCATTATTTCACCTCCGATATGGCCGACAAGCCGGACCATCGGCTGGAGGAAGCGCGGTTTCTCGCCGACATGCCGGCAGCGCTCGGCGAGAAGGCGATGGCCGCACTTGAAAAGATTCAGGACGTGCTCGGCCTCGACTATGGCGGCATCGACTTCGGGCTTGGTCCGAATGGCGATCTGTTGTTGTTCGAGGCCAACGCAACCATGGTGATCGCCCCAGTGGACCCCGACGAGCGCTGGGCCTATCGGCGCACGGCCATCGGCACGATCATTGACGCTGTTGTCGCCATGCTCATGCAAAAATCGACGCAAGCAAGGCCAGCTTGAATTTCGGCGTAACTAACCCGCGCCTTTATTCGCCGACTGCTACGTCGGCACGTTCCCCGCATTGGGACCGGCGTTTCAAGGACCATGCCGCCGGCCCCGTTGCGATGATCGACCGCACCGCGCGAATGAAGATGGCGCGCTCGCCCGGCTAATTGCCTCCTGCA
>JAJYAH010000261.1 GCA_021779635.1 Pseudomonadota bacterium
TTATTCGCGTCCTGGTCTTCTTTCTGCTCCTCAAGCCACTCGTTGTACTCGTCGCGCTTCTCGTCCATCACGTCGTTGACGACGTCGAACAGGTTCTCGTCGATGGTCTCGAGCTGATCCAGCACGCCGGTCGCTTCCCATATGGTGTAGAGCTCGACCGACGTCTTCAGATTGACTTCCCAAGCCGTGTCCATGGTGTGCATGGTCGGCACCGGGATCGCCTTGCGCAAAATGTTGAGCGGTGCATCGACCTTGGTCACATTCGGCCCCCAATCCGGGAAGGCGTCGCGCGTGATCATGTTTGGCGCGAGCTGGTTGCCGGTGGAGATCACCTTGAGCAGCACGCGCGAGAATGGCCGCAGCACATCCTTCGCCGACTGCATGCCATGCTTGATCGCGACCTCGCGCATGATCATGACAAGGCCGCCGGGGGAATTCTCGAACGGGCAGCGGGCGGCGCAGGTATAGCACTGGGCGCAAGACCAGATTTTTTCCTGCATCGCGTCATAGATGCCTTCGAGATTCTCGGTCCAAAGAAGCTGAACAATCTCGCGCGGCGAATAATCATAATAGTGCGCCGAGGGACAGGTCGCGGTGCAGATGCCGCAGTTGAGGCAACCGTGCAGCTCGTGCTCGTAAAGCATGTGCGAGCGAATGTCGTCGAACACCTCTTCGAGCTTCTCGTAAGGCACGACCGGCGCGGGCGATACCGGGTCGCCCATCGTCGTCCGCTCCGCCGCTACACTTGCCATCTGTGTGTCACCCTCAATAAGTCAGGACACGCACGTCGTCGTTTTCCATCACTTCCTCGATGACCTTGGCGCCACCCACGATGCCTTCACATTCGGGAATGAGATCCTTCTCGGTCATGTCGAACAGATCGAGGTTGGGGGAGCAACAATAGAACTTCACCCCGGCGCCATGCGCATCCTTGATGAAATCGTAGACCGACTTCGGCGACCCAGGCTTCACCACGAGCTTTTCGGCCACACCCTTCTTCATCAACTGGCCCGCCGTCGCCGTGCAGATGACCTCGACCTCATAGTCCATCGCCGCGGCGACGGTCGCCTGGAAGAACGGCGCGCCCAACTCCTCGCCATTCCGAGGGTCGGTATTGACCATGATGATAATGAGCTTCTTCGCCATTCCTCCGTCCCATTCAAGCTATTCTTGTTTTTTATTCTGCACTGCAAGCGACCCTCAGATAGACGGTCGAAACGCCAATTATAAAAATACATATTCTAATATCTGAATATATGCTATAGGGTGCTGGAAAATATTTGTCGTTCGGGAGAGAGCGGTTCCTAAGGAGACGGCTGCATCAAATGCGTCGCTTGGACCAGGCCCACCATGACTTCGCCCAGCGCGGCGGCGATCTGGCCCTGCGCGGCGCGCAGTTCGGCGAGCGTTTCCGCCGTGCGCTCAGGCACTTCGTCGAATTCCATGATCAAGTCCTCGATCATCGCCGATTTGATCCCTGGATGGCCAAGGAACCCAAAGCAATTATTGCGGATCTGAAAGAGCGTCACCTCGCTGGCGGAATCGACGGCGAGAATGCGGGCGTCGGCGGGAAGCGTCGGGCGATCGCGCATATAGACGGCGATCGGAAACGAATCCGGCAAATGGCCGCCCAGCGCCTGGGGAACGACGCGTCGTGCGGTGTCTACCGTAAAGCGCAGCGGCGCTTCGTCGGCGCCGCCGCCGGCTTCGGTTGCGAGTATGCAAGCGCCGATGCCGATGCCAATGATGGGCAAGCCGCGTGCGAGAAAGTCGCGCGTCAACCGCAATTCCGGCCCGAGGCTGGGAATCAGACTACCGCTAACCACGCCCAACGGGCCGGCGCCGAGAATAATGAGACCATCATATTCCTCGGCCGTCGCGGGGATCGCACCGCCAGGAGTGAACGGCCGGCAATAGCGGAACCGGATGTTGCGACCTTCGAACTGGTCCTCCATCAAGCCGAGATAGTCCGATTCAAAATGCTGCAGAACGCAGAGCGTTTTCATGTGTTCGCCCAGTCGGAATGAAAAAGACCGCGTGCGGCACTGGTGCCGCATGCCAGCCTAGATATATGATTTTTTGCATGTGAACGCGGGGAGCACAATGGCGTGGTTCGACAAATTGCAGGAAATCGAACCCTTTGACGATCTGCCGTTCGATCGCGATCTCGTCGATGTCCTGGAGGCGGCGGCGCGCGAGCGTACGCTCGGGCCGATGCGTTTCTACACGCCGACCTTCCGCGCCTATGCCAGCGACGAACTCAAGGGCTGCGGCAAGGCGAGCTTCCCTGCCTTCTCCATCACTGGCGGCGCCTGTGCCCTGAATTGCGATCACTGCCAGGCGAAAATCCTGGAACCGATGATCCCGGCAACCAGCCCGGTGGAACTCGACCGCAAGGTGCGCGACCTCGTGCTGCTCAAGGACCTGCGCGGGTTTCTCCTTTCCGGAGGATCGAACCGACGCAACGAGGTGCCGTACGACCGCTACTATCGCACCCTCGAGAAGCTCAAGCGGGACTTTCCCCATCTGCGAATTGCCGTGCATTCCGCCCTGCTCGATGAGCGGCGCGCCAGGCTCATGCAGGACGCAGGCGTCGACGTCGCGATGATGGATGTGATCGGGGCGCAGGAGACGATCCGCGACGTCTATCACCTGGACCGAGCCGTGGCGGATTTCGAAGCGACACTGGCGGCATTGTCGGCGACCTCGATGGACGTCGTGCCACACATCGTCATCGGCCTACATTATGGCCGACTGCTCGGCGAGCAGAACGCGCTCAATATCATTTCGCGTTACAAGGTGGCAGCGTTGATTCTCGTCGTGGTGACACCGATTTACGCGCCTGCGGACCGCCCCTACGCCACGATATCCACCGATGACGTGGCCAAGGTTTTGGTCGCCGCCCGGCAACGTATCAACCATGCGCCGGTTCAACTCGGCTGCGTGCGGCCGGCGGGCCGCCACAAACTAATCACCGACGCCTATGCCGTGATGGCGGGCTTCGACGGTATCGCCTATCCTGCTGAAGGAATCGTGGCGCTTGCCCGCGCCATCGGTCGGCCAGTCGAGCAGGAGCACGCCTGCTGCTCGATCGCGCTCGACGGCCTGGGCGGGCGGAAGGCCTGCGCCGCATGAAAGTGGGGATGGGCAACGAATCTCCAGACGTCGTAGTCGTCGGGCTTGGGCCGGCTGGAAGCCGGGCCGCCGCGGTTGCCTCTGAGGCCGGTTACGGCGTCATTGCCATCGAACGCCGCGCCGAGGGGGGGTGCCCAGTGCAATGTGCCGAGTTCGTGCCAACCATGATCGACCGGGATGTACCTGGCGTACGGACGGTAACCCGGCAGATGGTGGCTCGTATGCTGACCTTCACCGAATCTGGATCGCCCGACGAAACGGCAGATTTTCGCGGACGCATGATCGACCGGGCTGCGTTCGACCGGATGCTCGCTGCCGAGGCCGCACGCGCGGGAGCAGACTGCCGATACGGCCGATCTGTGGTTGCTATCAACGCCAACGGAACCGTCCGCATATCAGACGGCCGAATACTCCAACCGCGTGTTCTGATAGGCTGTGACGGTCCCCATTCGCGGGTCGGAGCCGCCATTGGCCAGATCAATCGGGCGCTTGTCGATACAAGGCAACTGACGGTACCGCTCGTGCTACCGCACGATGCCACCGATATCTTCCTCAGCGCCGACTATCGCGGCGGCTACGGCTGGCTGTTTCCCAAGGGAGCAGTCGCCAATGTCGGTATCGGCGTGGTGATGGAAGAACGGCAGCGGCTAAAGCCGATGCTCACCGAACTCATTGCCAAACTGTCCTCATTGCGTCGCATCGGTACAAACGCTTTTGGCGCGACCGGCGGCGCCATTCCGGTGGGCGGCCGGCTGCACCCGATCGGCCGTCTTGGGGCGGTGCCCGTTATGTTGGCCGGCGACGCGGCCGGCTTGACCAATCCGGTTACCGGCGCGGGCATCGCCGCAGCGGTGCAATCGGGAACGCTTGCCGGACGCGCCGCGGTGGATTGGCTTGGCGGACGCGCAACCGCCCTCGGCGGTTACGAGGAAGAACTCGGCGACATTTTCGACGCAGCCCTCGGCCGCGCGCTGCGTCGACGACGGGAAGTGCTCGTACGCTACCAAGGTGGCGGTCGCCCCGATGCGCGGGCGCTCGCCAACGCATGGATCGGTTCGTCCAATTATTGGGCGGCATGAAGATACTAAACCAAGAGAAGAAGTCATGAGCTGTCTCGAAATGCCAAGACAACCGGCGCCCGATTTCCTCGAAGATCAAAAGCGCGCATTCAACGATCCGGAAACGATGCAGCCACGTGCGCCCGGCGCAGTGCCCGCGGACGCGCGCAATGGCGCGCGGGTGAAAACGCAGGACGTGCAGCCCGAGGGCGTCTACCTGCCGAACTACAATTTTCTTACTCCCAACATGCGTTCGCCGGAATACGTCCAAATGTCGACCGCGGCGGCGATCACGCTCGGCGTCATGAACGGCTATATGCACCGCACCAGCTGCACGCGTTGCCTGAACTTGTTGCTCACATATCCTGAGGGATGCCGGGCCAACTGCGCCTATTGCGGGCTTGCGCGTCATCGCGAGGCCGAGCGCAATTATGCCGACCGCAACTTCATCCGCGTCGACTGGCCCGCAGTTCCTTACGACCAGGTGATCGATATTGTCGCCGCGGGCAGCGATGGCGGACGCTTTCACCGAATGTGCATCAGCATGATCACCCACCCGCGCTCCGACGACGACACCCGCGTCGTGCTGAAGAGATGGGTCGAGCGCATCAAGCATGTGCCGGTGTCGATCCTTTCCAATCCAACTACCATGACGCGGCTGGACGTGCAGGAACTGTACGACCTCGGCGCGGAGATCTTTACTGTCGCGCTGGACGCCTGCAATCCGGAGGTGTTCGACCGCACGCGTGGGCGCGGCGTGCAGTCCCCGCACAGTTGGGACAAATATTGGGAAATCCTCCATGCCGCCGCGGAGATCTTCGGTCCCGAGCGGTTCGGCGCACATCTCATTGTCGGCATGGGCGAAAGTGACCACGACGTGGTCACCCAAGTGCAGAAAATACGCGACCTCGGCGGCCACAGCCACATGTTTGCATTTTTCCCCGAACGCGGTTCGCTCATGGACCATCTCCCGCCGGTGCCGCGCCCGCAATGGCGCCGCGTCCAGCTCGCCCGTTATCTGATCGACTATCGCAACCATCGACTGGAACACATGCGCTTCGATCACGATGGCCAGCTGGTCGATTTCGGCTTGCCGCAGGACGAACTCGACGCGGTGATCGACGCAGGCGTCGCGTTCCGCACGTCCGGCTGTCCCGGCAAGGAGGCGGCCGATGTCTCGGCCTGCGATCGGCCCTACGGCGATTCGCCGGTGAGCGATATCGCCTCCTACCCGTTCAAGCTCAATCGCCGGGACATTCGCAAGGTGCAAAGCCAGCTGCGGCGCGGGCTGCCGAAATAGACGAGAACACGTATGATCTCCAACGCAGCAAAGCCATTTCGGGTGATCGACACCGGCATTCGCGGCGGGCGTGCCAACATCGCTTTCGATCAGGCGCTCATCGAAGCACATAAAGCCCGGCGGATTCCCGACACGATCCGGTTCCTGCGGTTTCGACCCTCGGCCCTCGTCGGCATTCATCAGATTTTGGGCCACGAGGTGCGCCTCGATTATTGCAGGACCAGGGACATCGAAGTCGGGCGCCGGATCACGGGGGGCGGTGGTCTCTATCTCGACGAGGGCCAGATCGGATGGGAACTCGTGTTCGATCGCGCGAGCCTTGGCCACATGGATCTCACGGAGACAACGCGACGGATCTGCGAGAGCGCGGCATTCGGGCTCAACAAGCTCGGCGTCCCGGCGCGCTTCCGTCCGCGCAATGACATCGAGGTCGACGGCCGCAAGATCAGTGGTACCGGCGGCTTCTTCGACGGCAACACCCTGTTCTATCAGGGCACGCTGTTGATCGATTTCGACCCAGGGGAGATGATCGCGGCCCTTAAGGTGCCCGTCGAGAAGCTCGCCAAACGCGACCTCGCGTCGACGCGCCAGCGCGTCGTCACCATGCGCGAGATACTGCAAGACAAGCTTCCCGACCTCGCGACGATCTATCAGGGCCTGCTCGAAGGATTCGCCGAAGGACTAGGCATCCTGCCGCAATGGGGCGAGGTTTCTGCCTACGAGGAGCAACTCGCCGACCGGCTGTATCGTGACGAGATCGGCTGCGATGACTTCGTCGAGATGGTTGACGCCCCCGAGGTGGACGACGCACTGGTTAGTGCATCTCTGACACGGCGCGGCGGCAGCCTGCGCGCCGACATCCGCCTGGAAGGGCCGGAGCGCCGCCGCATTCGCGAAGCGCTGATCACCGGCGATTTCTTCGTCACACCACCACGCATCATTTTGGACCTGGAGGCGGCCCTGCGCGGCGCCGAGTTGGCCGATGCCGAGGCGATCGTGGACGATTTCTTCTCACGCACCCCGGCCGAATTCCTCAACCTCGGTTCCGCCGACATCCGCGATGTCGTCCTCGGAGCCACGCGACAGTTGAGCTTCGTTGCGGCCGGGCGCCGTCTCCGCGGCCATCGTATCGCGGCGGCGCGTGCGGACAGGCCGCCCCTGGTATTGCTGCATGACGCCTTAGGCTGCGCCCGGCTGTGGCGCGATATTCCCGAGCGGCTTGCAGCAGCAACCGGTTGCGCAGTCCTGGTTTACGATCGGTGGGGGTCCGGCGACTCAGCGCCGCTCGAGCCACCTCATTCGCGGCACTATCTGCTCGACGAGGCCCTGGAGTCGCTGCCGGAGGTCCTGCGGGCGACGCAGATCCGGCGCCCGATTCTGGTAGGACACTCCGACGGCGCTGCGATCGCGCTGACCTTCGCTGGCGCCTTCCCCGATCTGGTCAGCGGCGTGGTCGCGATTGCCCCCCATCTCTTCCGCGAGCAGCGGACGATTGCAGGCATTGCCGATCAGATCACTGACTTTGAGCACGGAGATCTCAAGGCGCGGCTCGCACGCCACCACGGCAGCAAGACCGATCAATTGTTTCGCCGGCTCGTCGATGCCTGGACCGGAGAGGAACCGCGCGACTGGGGCATCGAGCAGTACATCCGGCAGGTTCGCTGCCCCGTGCTCGCCATTCAGGGTACCGAGGATGAGTTCTTCACGCGCGCGCAGCTTGATGCACTTCAGGCCCTCGTGCCCGTCCCAATCGAGACCTGCTTCTTGCCGGGCTGCGGCCATGCCCCGCACCAGCAAGCCACCAAGTCGGTGGTGGCCGCCGCCACGCACTTCATCGATCGCGTGACGACCGGCGACGGCGTCGAGGTTGCGCCAAGTTTCGGCTGATGAACCGGCCGGCCAAGATCCGGAAAAGCTCCCCATCGCGTCACCGGCAGAAGGTGCGGTAGAGCGCCGAAATGACCTCGATGACATCCGGCCGCGCGAGCGAGTAATGGACGCTCTTTCCATTGCGGCGCGCCTCGACAAGATCGTCCGCGCGCAGTCGCGCGAGCTGTTGCGAGACGGCCGCCTGACGTATATTCAAAATCTGCTCAAGCTCATTGACGGTTTTATCTCCGTCGATCAGCAAACAAAGAATGAGAAGGCGATTCTCGTGCGAAATTGCCTTGAGGAAATCGCTCGCCTTTCGCGCGTTGTCGAACATGGCGTCGGTGTCGATCGGCGGCCTTGTAGGGAAGCGCTTCTTCCCCTTGCCTGTCGATAGCGTTGTTGGCATCGGAGTTACAGATAACCTCCTTGTCACAATCTCATAAGAATTACTCATAAGCATTTTGCATAGCGGTGTCCACGGCTTGAACTGAATTTCGAAACCCCTGGACCATAAACCCGCCGGAAGGCTTGACGCAACCGTGATCGTGATATTCATTTATTTGAATAATAAAATAGCATGAGCGGGGGGAGATGCGGTGAGGACTACGGACTGCCGCTGATAGGCGGCGCCGATCAGCATGTGCGAGGTGCCAACCAATAGCGTTGAACTGCTGACTAGATTTTCGTCTCCGCATAACCCCACATTCAGCTTCTTGAAGCACCTAAACTTCAGCATATCCGTGGAAGCGGATCGTCTTCCAGTTCCTCAAGGTAGCGCTCGCCGCCGATCTCCGTCTCCAGAATGACACGGCCACGACCGTCGCAC
Source organism: Pseudomonadota bacterium (assembly GCA_021779635.1). The sequence continues at coordinate 8,192 of JAJYAH010000261.1, forward strand.
ATCACACCGATGCGGCTTGCAAGCTCGCCGCCTGGCAGCGCGCGCCACAAAGCCAGGATGCTTTCCACCGCCTCGGGAGCCGTGACAGCGACGACGCGCCCCTCGCAAGCGAGGTAGTAGGCATCGTAACCCAGCATTTGACAGACCGAGCGCACTGAGTCCCGGACAGGGATATGCGCTTCGAAAAGACGCACATCCATCGAAGTGGCCGCGCCGATCTCGTGGGCCACGGTGGCGAGGCCGCCACGCGTCGGATCACGCATGAAGCGGACGCCATTCATGCCTGCGAGCGGCAAAGCGAATGCCGCAACCGGCGCACAATCCGATTGCACGGAGCCGGATAGCTCGAATTCCTCCCGGGCCAGAAGGACGGCGATGCCGTGATCGCCGATCGGACCACTGACCACAAGTACGTCGCCATCGCGGATTTTCTCCATTCCGAGCACTAC
>JAJYAH010000005.1 GCA_021779635.1 Pseudomonadota bacterium
AGTGACGCATTTTCAGAAGGTGATGCCTTATCGAGAGGCGTACCAATCACGGCGATGGTCTTTCCGCCCTGAGCAATTGCAGCAGTGTGCGCAACCGTATCAACACCATACGCCAAGCCGGAAACAATCACGATCCCGGCGTCAACCAATTTGCGTGCCAACCATTCCGTTGCGCCGATACCTGCATCCGACACTTCACGAGTACCCACGATCGAGACGCACGGGCGCCTTAGCAACGACGTGTCACCTGCATAAAAGATGCGTGCATCGCCGTGACTTTTCGTATTGCCCAAAAAATTCAGTTGCTTCGCGTCTGGAACGCGACCAGTTCCGAGCAATGCCTCCGACAGCATCATTGAACCCGTCTCTTTCGGAGGAACGTAGTCGGATTTCGTGCCACGCGACCGGGTGTCAGACATCCAAGGATCATCTGCCAGCGCAGTCTTGGTCGCAATGTTGGTCATTGGCTCGCCTGCGATTCGGTATCAGAACAATATCCTAATTGGCTGATGACGAAAAGGGATTTGTCCAATGAATCAACAGCTTATCGAGACCAAAAAGGATTCGGAAATCAAAGGGATAGCCGCATTGGGGTGCAGACCGAGCTCGGCGGGCGCTACGGGCTGATGGCTGGGGGTCTCGTAGCGCGGCGCGCTGCCGCGCGCATAAGTTCAAGATTTCCCGAAGCCGAGACCTGAGGTCACCACCACAGCCGCTGCTTCACCCTTGTGAATTCGATACCATCTTGATTCGTTGTAGGATTCGGAGAGGCAACTATCTTTTGCAAAACGCGCCGGAACTCCAGACCAACCGCCTATCGCCAACGGAAAAAACGCTGAACGCAGAGAGAACGGAGTCCCCGGATTTTCCCCGTATCTGGCTGGGGAATTTGCGTTTCGTTCTGCTGTGAGTTGCCAAGTCAGATTTCGCAGCGCTGAATAAAGCGCTGCGAAATCAAGAAGTTTCTGGAGCGGGCGAAGGGATTCGAACCCTCGACCCCGACCTTGGCAAGGTCGTGCTCTACCACTGAGCTACACCCGCATCCGAGCGATTGACGACGATGAGCCGCCAGCAACGGGCAGAGCTATGCCAAATGCCGCTCTCGAATGCAACAGCCCGCTCATGGCCCGAAATCGGTCAGATGGCCGTTTATCGGCGAGAATGGGCTGGAATTCCCCCAAAACGGCGCACCAAGGATTTCAGCCCAGCGCTGATGTACTTCAGCGGCGCGAAGCCCGGCATGCTCCGGACCGGACGAGAGGGCCCCGCGCCGGCCCGGAACCATCTCCCGGCCGATTGCAAATCCGACTTTCAACCGCCAATTAGGGCTCAGGCCGTGCTAGAACAGGCCCAATCCGCAAGATACCAGACGAGGATCCCGTGACGATAGTAGAGCAGGGCAGCGGACCGGCGCCACAGGCAGCGTCCGATCTGATCAAGGAAACGACCACCCAGACGTTCGTGAAGGACGTTATCGAGGAGTCAAAGCGCCAGCCGGTGCTGATCGACTTCTGGGCGCCATGGTGCGGCCCCTGCCGCCAGCTCACGCCGATTATCGAGAAGGCCGTTCGTGCCGCAAAAGGCAAGGTCAAGCTGGTCAAGATGAACATCGACGAACATCCGGCGATTCCCGGCCAGATGGGGATTCAATCGATCCCGGCCGTGATCGCATTCGTCAACGGCCAGCCCGCCGACGGCTTCATGGGCGCGGTTCCGGAAAGCCAGGTCACCGCCTTCATCAACAAGCTGACCGCCGGCATGCCGGGTGCGGGCGAGCCCAATATCGCCGAAATCCTGCAGGAGGCCGAAGCCGTTCTGGCTGAGGGCGATCCGACCGCGGCGGCGTCGATCTATGCCGAGGTGCTGGCGGCGGACGCCACCAATATCGCAGCCCTGGCCGGGCTCGCGAAATGCTACATGGCGACCGGCGCCGTCGAGCAGGCCAAGCAAACCCTCGCCATGGTGCCCGAATCGAAACGCGGCGAGGCGGCGGTCAAGGCAGTGCAGGCGTCGATCGATCTCGCCGAGCAGGCCAAGGTGCTCGGCCCGGTGACCGAACTGGAACAGAAAGTCGCCGCAAACCCGCTCGATCATCAGGCGCGATTCGATCTTGCGACCGCGCTCAACGCCAGCGGCAAGCGCAGTGAGGCCATTCACCAATTGCTTGAAATCGTCAAGCGCGATCGCAAATGGAACGAGGACGGCGCACGAAAGCAGCTGGTGCAATTCTTCGAGGCGTGGGGGCCGACCGATGAGGCCACCGTTGAGGGGCGAAAGCGGCTATCGACGATTCTTTTTTCATAGCACTTAAGAGCCATGCTTTAGCACCGGGACCGCAGATGCCGATCAATGCCGATTACCGCGGGCCCGGCGACCTTCCCTCGGTGATTCCCGTGTTTCCCCTACCCGGCGCGCTGCTGCTGCCGCGTGGCCAGATGCCGCTCAACATCTTCGAGCCACGCTATCTCGCCATGGTCGACGATGCGCTGCGCGACGGCCATCGTCTGATCGGGATGATCCAGCCGGATGCCGCACACTCGCAAAGCGAAGGGCGGCCGGCATTGTTTCGCGTCGGCTGCGTCGGGCGCATCACCCAGCTCGCCGAGGCCGGCGACGGCCGCTATATCCTCGAACTCACCGGCATCACCCGCTTCAAGGTGGTGGAAGAGATGTCGGCGCTGACCGCGTATCGGCAATGCAGGGTGGATTATTTCCCCTACATCGACGATTTCACCGCACGCAAGGGTGAAGAAGCGGTTGACCGCGAGGCGCTGCTCAAGGTGCTGACGGATTTTCTCAAAGCCAACAACCTCAAGGTCGACTGGGAGGGCGTCGAAAGCGCGCCCAACGAAGCGCTGGTCAATGCGCTGGCAATGATGTCGCCCTACGGCCCGCCGGAAAAGCAGGCAATGCTGGAAGCGCCCGATCTCAAGACCCGCGCCGAGATTCTGATTGCAGTCACTGAAATGGATCTCGCGAAGAAGCGCACCACCGGCGATCCGGGATTGCAGTAAGTTAATACCCCGCGACAGCCATCACGGCGACGGCACCCAGCACCATCCATCCGAAATGCCGGCCGCGCGTGCCGACGGCATTGCCGATCGCGCTGAAGGCGAACACACAGGCGAACGTCACGATGATCCAGTGCCGCGCGACCGGCGAGGCCATGCCAGGCGCCGCGATCAGGAGCACGCCGCCGGCGATCCAGGCGACGGTCGGGACTTGCCAGACGAATCGGAATAAGGTCCGCAGGCGTTGCGGCTCGATGGTCACGCGCGGGAACACCTTGGTCTCCGACAGCACGCCGTGAATCAGCGCCGCTACGATCGCGGCCACGCCGGAACATTGCAGCAAGAGATCGCGCATTCGCATTCTCCATACACTACTGTATGGTAGTAACGGGTGCGCTGGCGCCTGTCAATACAGTGGTGTATGGTGAATTGTCGCAAGGTACCTCATGGCCGATCAACTCTCCGCCGAAGACTGGCTCGATCAGGGCCTCAAGACTCTGGCCAAAAGCGGTTTCACGGCATTGAAGGCCGAGCCGCTGGCTAAGGCGATGGGGGTATCGCGCGGCAGCTTCTACTGGCATTTTGCCGACATCGGCGTGTACCACGCCGCCATCCTGAAGCATTGGCGTGACGTCGCCGCCGAGCAGGTCATCGCCGACCTCGAAATGGTCTCAAAGGACCGCGATGCGCTGGCGCTGCTGTTGCGCCGGGCGTTCTCCAGCACGCCAGCGCTGGAGAACGCGGTCCGCACCTGGGCCACGGTCGATCCAGAAGCGCGCGCCGCCGTGCAGGCGATCGACCAGCGACGCCTCGGCTACATCGAAACCCTGTTGAGGCAAGCCGGGCTTTCCGCCGATATGGCGCGCGCCCGCGCCCAGATTCTCTACTGGACGTTTCTCGGCTTTGCACTGTCGGATAAACCGCTGCCGCCGGCGCGACGGGCGGCGGTGCTCGAGGAATTGCTTCGGATGGCCGCGCGATAGAACCGCGCCGTCGGCGCGAGGCGCTCACTTCGCTCTCTTTGTTCGCGTGGTGAATTCTCGGTTCTTCGTCGCCGCTTCTCACGGAGAAGCGGCCGGTCGACTCGCACACGGCGCGTAACCCTCCGTTCACCATGAGCACAAATCCCCGAATCCCCTTCCACAAACGGCGCCGCTTTCAAGTTCGCTTACACCTTTCCTGCTTAGTCATGCTGAAGGGGTGAGGCTGCGACAAAGAAGGAGTTCAGCCTCCTCGCGTGAATGTGGTTGGGCGTATGAGTATCGAACGAATTGTCTTCCTGGCCATCGAAGGCGGCACTGCCGCCTGTCCCGCTGACGACACGTCTCTCCCACCGACACATCAATGCGACTCGTGACGGCGTCTCAGGCCCGACTACGACACAGCAGTGACCAGAAGGACACTCGACATGAAATACAGGGCAGACCGGCCGTTGCCGCGCACGTTTCTAGGCCACGTCTTGTCGCTTTTGGCCGCCGCCGCGCTGACACTCACCGCCGTCCAGGCCCCAGCCTTGGCGAACGATGACCACCCCGCGGCACCGATTTCGGCCGGCGCCCAAACCAAGACCCGTTTTCTTGCGCTCGGCATCGGCAAATCGATGATCGTCGATTTGCCGCGCGAGGCCAAGGATGTGCTGGTCGCCGACCCGAAAATAGCGACCGCCGTCATCCGCTCGCCGCAGCGCGCCTACATTATCGGCGCGACGGTTGGCCAGACCAATATTGTGTTCTTCGATTCCGAAGGCCAGCAAATCGTCGCCTATGACATCGCCATCAAACGGGATCTCAATGGTGTGCGCGCCGCGTTGAGGCAAATGCTCCCCGCGGCCGGAATCCAGATCGAAGGAATTGGCGACAGCGTCCTGCTGACGGGCTCGGTATCCAGCCCGATCGAGGCGCAGCAAGCCGGCGATGTCGCCTCACGCCTGGTGGGCGGTAGCGACAAGGTCGTCAACTCCATTGTGGTCCGGGGCCGCGATCAGGTGATGCTGAAGGTGACGGTCGCCGAAGTGCGGCGGAATATCGTCAAGCAACTGGGCCTCGATCTCAGTGCCAGCATGAACATGGGCACCTCGGTGGTCAATTTCAACAATTCCAACCCGTTCACCGCAAACAATGCGCCGCTCGTCCCCGGTAACTCCCTCGTCACGCAAGCCCTGAATAAAGCTGGTGTGCCTTCGGTCACTGCTACCCTGCGCGCAATGGAGAGCGCCGGTGTGGTGCGGACACTGGCAGAACCAAATCTGACGGCGATCTCCGGAGAGTCCGCCACCTTTATCTCGGGCGGCGAATTTCCGATACCGACCGGCGTGACCTGCCAAACGACAACGGCAGGCGCCATCGGACAATGCGTCCAGACGGTCAGTTTCAAGAAATTCGGCATCTCTCTCAATTTCACGCCGGTGGTGCTGACCGAGGGACGGATCAGCCTGCGGGTGATGACCGAGGTGTCGGAAGTCTCGACCGAAAATGCTTTGTCCGGCGGTCAAGGTGGATCAACTATTCCTTCGATCAAGACCCGGCGCGCGGAAACCACGCTGGAAATCCCGTCCGGCGGCTCGATGGCGATGGCCGGCCTCATTCAGGAGCAGACCAAGCAGGCGGTCAACGGATTGCCGGGTATCGATCAAGTGCCGCTTTTCGGCCAGCTCTTCAGGAGCCAGGATTTTATCAACAACCAGACCGAACTGATGGTCATCGTGACGCCCTATGTCGTTCGGGCGGTTTCGCAGAAAGAGTTGTCGCGTCCCGATGACGGGTTCGCGCCCGCGTCGGATGCTCAATCAGCCCTGTTCGCCCAAATCAACCGAATCTACGGCATTCCTGCTCACGCCGAACCGGTTGGAGGCCGCGAGGGCAATTTTGGTTTCATCATCGACTGAGGCGGCAGGACGAGGACGGAACGATGACAAACATAACTTCGGTCGATCGAATTAGAATCCTCTGCGCGCTGGGCGTGCTGCTTGGCCTTTCAAGCACGTTGGGTGCGTGCACAGATGCCAGCGACGAGTTCGCCGTGACGGCGCGCGTTCCCGAGGATTACCGCCTGCGGCATCCGATCGTGATCCAGGAGGCCGACCGATCCGTCGTGATCTTCGTCGGTCACGCGCGCGGTGATCTGTCTGCTTCACAACGCGCCGACGTCATCGGATTGGCTCGGATATGGGTTAGCGAGGGAACCGGCGCGATTGTGGCCGATGTACCGGTCGATACGCCGAACGCCCGGGCTGCCGCGAGTTCGTTCCGGGAAATTCAGGCGCTGCTTATCGCAAGCGGCGTGCCGTCCCGCGGCATCTTGTTGCACCGCTATCACCCGGACGACCCGCGAACGCTTCCGACGATAAGGCTGAGTTATCCAAAGATTGCAGCAGTGGCCGGGCCGTGCGGGCTGTGGCCTGAGGATCTCGGTCCCTCGATCAAGGACAGAGGCTATTTCGACAACAAGTCGTACTCCAATTTCGGCTGCGCCTATCAGCGGAATATGGCGGCGATGGTCGACAATCCGTCCGATCTCGTGCAGCCGCGGGCCGAGAGCCCCGCCTATACAATGCGGCGCACCGAAGGCTTCGAGAAATATCGTAAAGGGACCACGACCGCCACCGAATATCCAGATGCCGAAAAGGCCAAACTCAGCGATGCAGGCAAATGACCCGCAAAGAACTTTCGGACGCACCCCCGCCATCCCGACATGATTACATCGCGCCGGCGCCACGCGTGTCGGTGCAGGCCTTCTGCGAGACGCCGGAAACCACCGCAGCCGTGGAATCGGCCGGCGTGGACCGGCGCCTTGGCAAGGCCCATCTGACGATCAAGAAAGGTGGAATGCCCGCCGCCATCGAAGCCTATCGTACGGTACCCACGCCGAACGTGATCATTGTCGAAACCGACGGCAGCATCGATATTCTGGCTGGCCTCGACCAGCTCGCGACCGTGTGCGACCCCGGAACGCGCGTTGTCGTGATTGGTAATGAAAATGATGACGTACCCTATCGCGAATTGGTGCGGCGCGGCGTCAGCGATTACATGGTTGGACCGGTCCATACCCTCGACGTGGTCCGCACGATCTGTGGCTTGTTCTCGGCATCGGAGGCAGTCACCGTTGGCCGTATCATCGCCATCGTCGGCGCAAAAGGCGGTGTCGGCGCGTCCACCGTCGCGCACAACGTCGCCTGGGCTATCGCGCGCGACGTCGCGCTGGATTCCGTCGTTATCGATCTCGACCTCGCTTTCGGGACCGCCGGGCTCGACTACAACAAAGACCCATTGCAGGGAGTGGCGAACGCGGTGTTCTCGGGCGAGCGGCTCGATACCGCCTTCATTGAGCGTTTGCTGGCAAAATGCACCGACCACCTCAGCCTGCTGGCGGCGCCGGCAACGCTCGAACGCGTCTATGATTTCGGCGATCAGGCCTTCGATGCGATTTTCGATACGCTGCGCATGACAACGCCCTGCATCGTGCTGGACATTCCCCATCAATGGTCGGGGTGGACCAGGCGCGCACTGACCGGTGCGGATGATATTCTGATCGTGGCCGAGCCGGACCTCGCCAATCTGCGCAATACCAAGAACATGTTGAATGTTCTGAAGGCATCGCGGCCCAATGACCGGACGCCGCTGTATTGTCTTAACCAAGTCGGCATGCCCAAGCGCCCGGAAATCAGCCCACGCGAATTCGCCAAGGCGATCGGGGACCAGCCGATAGCCTCTGTTCCGTTCGACCCGCGGATATTCGGCACTGCGGCCAATAACGGCCAGATGATCGCGGAGATCTCCGAACGTCATCGCGCCAGCAAGATGTTTGTACAGATCGCGCAGCACTTGACCGGCCACGGCGACGTCAAAAAATCGCGGGGCTCGCTCCTGTCGCCGATCATCGGAAAGCTGCGAGCAAACATGGCGTAGTCTGGCGTGCGGCGAGGTCTGCGTAAGCCTAGCAACGGCTGACGTAGTGCCCTCAATCACGCCGCGCTGCGGCTGTCGGCGGGATGTTGTCCGCCTCCGCCCGCGCAGTCGCCTTAAGAGACAACAAGCGCCTCAGATGGGCAATATCTGCTGCAGCTTCCCCGGCCGGCCGATCGGCCCTCAAAATGCTTTCGGCTTCGGCGACATGGCCCCGCAGGCCGACCACCAACGCAAGATTCTGGCGCACGCGCGGCTCCGCATTCGCATGGCCATACGCGCGGCGTAAGGTCTCTTCCGCCATGCGCAGATCTTTCGAAAGCATGTATGAAAGTCCGAGATTGGAAAGCACCGAAGGTTCGTCGGGCGAGATTTTCAGCGCGCTCGCATAATACTGCCGGGCTTCCTCCGCTCGGCCGAGCTGGTCGAGTACCGCTCCCTGAGCCGAGAGAATTCGCCAGTCCGGGTTGTCGGGGGTATGGGCGCGGCTGAGGACGTCGAAGGCTTGCTGGAAATCGCCGTTGTCTGCCAGCGCTCGCCCGTAACCCGCAAGCAGGGCTTTGTCGCTGGGGTGGGCGATCGTGACCTGTTCGAGCACGGCGACCGCCTGGGCCTTTTGTCCCGCGGCCCGGAGCGCCTTTCCGTATTGTAACGCCGCGTCGGCATCCTCGGGGTTGGCGCGAAAGCGATCCCGATAAAAGTCGACGCCGCGCCCGGGTTCGGCGAAGCTGGTCTTTTCGACTTTATCTCCCAGCGATCCCGTGATGTCAGACGAGCCGTCGGTTTGGCAGCCGCAAAGCCCCAGGACCAATGAGACCGCAATCGCGGACATTGCTGTCGACGCGGGGGGTCTCGCGAAGCGGTGTAGCTGGGATGACTGCCGGAGCATTTACTTGACCTGTGGTCGGCGACCGACCAGGAAAAATGCTCACAGGTTAATCCTAATTTCGGGTTAAGCCGGGCACTCCTGGAGCCCTTCCGTTTCGATAGAATCGAAACGGGACTCTGGATTCTTGATCTGACGCGTTTTCTTGACGGCAGGCTTTCGCTTGAAATCGCTCTAATTTAATCGATGAATTGAGCGCCGAATTCATGCCCGATCCGCCATGCCAGCCGGCATTGGCGTGGGCGGCTTGTCGACAATATGATGGTGAACTCGCTGGGAATGTCGACATATTCGGCGATAACCTTCACCCCGCCCGCCGATATGTCCGTGATCGTGCAATCCCGCGGCAACGATCCGATACCGAACTGGATCTTTGCGAACCTCCTGCACGTGCGACGCTCGCTTTGACGTCGATTCACTAACATGCTGATCCTTCGCCGTTCCGATGGTGGTTCTTCCAACAGTGGAACCGGTTTACAGATGAATTGTTGGAATTTGCCTAGCGGGACCTGTCGCAATGTATCTGTTCTTTTTGCATTGCTTTTACCGAGTTCAACGGACCGGCCTGAAGGTGCCGTCATGGACGCCACCGTAAAAGTCCCGCTGCGGCGCGGAATCGTCTTGCGGTCGCGTCGTGCGGCTACACCTGTCGATCGAATATGCTACAGGGTCGAATTGCCAGGCCGGAGACCCAAGCATGACCTCTTCCGCATCCTCACCGGAACGCCTTGAAGGCACCGTCGATCCCAAGCTTCTGGAAATCCTGGTCTGTCCGCTGACCAAGGGTCCGCTTGAATTCGACGCGGCCCGGCAGGAGCTGATCTCGCGCTCGGCGAAGCTCGCTTATCCGATCCGCGACGGTATCCCGATCATGCTTCCAGAAGAAGCACGGAAGATCGATTGAGGCATGCGCGCCCGAGCCCTCATAGGCGCGCTCGCCATCCTCGGTCTTTTCTGTATGGCGGTAACCGCTTCGGCTTCGGCCGAAGAAAACAAAATTCGCGTCGGCTTGATCGACGCCGTGCTGACGGTCCCGCCGGATGTCGAGCGGCCGCCGGTGGTGCTCCTGATCGCGGGCTCCGGATCGACCGACCATGACGGTAACGGACCGCAGGCCAAGCCGGCGACGCTGAAGAAACTCTCCGAGCAATTGGTGGCGCGCAAAATAGCGACGCTGCGCTATGACAAGCGCGGCGCCGGTGGCTGGAAACCGGAATTTGGGCGGCCGGAGGATTTCCGCTTCATCCAGTTTGTCGACGATGCGACGGCGCTGGTGAATTATCTGCGTGGCAGCCGAAAATTCTCGCGCGTGGTTCTGGCCGGACATAGCGAGGGCGGCCTGGTCGCCATCCTGACGGCACGGCGCGTCCCCGTTGATCGTCTCGTATTGCTGGTCACCGCGGCCCGGCGGCAGGGCGACCTCGTCAAGGCTCAGCTTGAAAAGAAACTTCCGCCCGAGAAGCTGGAGCCGATCGTGAAAGCGATCGACGCCATCATGGCGGGACAGATCGTCGACCCGCCGCCGCAGGGGCTCGCCATCGCACCCTCGATGCAGCCCGGCATCGCCTCGGCTTTTGCGGAAGATCCGATACCGCCGCTGAAACTGATCGATCAGCCGACCCTGATTGTCGGAGGCGGCCGCGACCTTCAGATGGCGCGGCTGGATTTCGCCGCGCTATCGGCTGCCTCGCCGGCGGCGAAAACGCTTTGGCTTCCGGACATGAACCATGTCCTGGTCGATGTGACCGATGACGCCGAAAATCTGGCCGCCTACAATCAGCCCGAGCGACCGCTCGATAGTGTGCTGGTTGATTCCGTTGCGGCCTTTATCCTGGCCGACGACGCGCATTGATCGCTACAACGCCTCACCCTTCAGTAGCCGCGGCACCTCGCCGGCAAGGCCCGCGGCCTGCCGGATGAACATGCTTTTCAGCGGCGGGGCGCGATCGACCAGCCCGAGCCCGATATCGCGCAAGGTGCGCAGCAGCGTCGATTCGTTCGAGAACAAAAGGTTCAGCGAATTGGTGGCGAGCCCCATCGCCATGGTATCGAACCGCCGCCAGCGCTGATAGCGATCGAGCACATCGGCCTGGCCAAGGTCGATGCCGAGCCGTGCGGCATCGACGATTACTTCGGCGAGTGCTGCGACATCCTTCAGGCCCATGTTGAGCCCCTGGCCCGCGATCGGGTGGATCACATGCGCGGCATCGCCGACCAGCGCCAACCGCTCGCCGATGAACGAGCGCGCGACAAAATATCCGAGTGGAAAGGCCCGCGGCTGATCCAGCGCCTTGATCTCGCCGAGATGCAGCCCGAAGCGCCGTTCCAGTTCGTCGTGAAATTCATCCCCGCCGAGCGCGACGATGCGCGCCGCCTCGGCGCGCTTCTCGGTCCATACCAGCGACGAACGCTGCCCGGTCAGCGGCAGGATGGCGAACGGCCCGGCGGGGAGGAAATGTTCTTCGGCCCGGCCGTGATGATCGCGCTCGTGGCCCACCGTGACCACGATGCCGGACTGATCGTAATCCCAGCCGTGGGTGGCGATACCGGCGCGTTCGCGCAATTTCGAGCGCGCGCCGTCGGCCGCCACCAGCAGGCTCGCCTCGATCACGCTGCCGTCGGCCAGCGTCACGTCGATGCCCTGGCTGCGTGAATCGAACGTTGCCACCGCGGTGGCGCGAAGTTCGATTCCTTCCGCCTCGGCGCGCTTGACCAGCGCGTCGATCAAATGCCGGTTTTCGACCATGTGCGCAAAGGGCTCGCCCGGTTCGACATTTCCCGCGAAGGTCAGAAACACCGGACGGGTGGCGTCCTGCAGTTTGGAATCGGTGACCACCATGTCGAGGATGGGCTGCGCCTGTCCTGCGACCTGGTCCCACACCCCGATGGCTTCGAACAGCCGGCGGCAGGCGGCGACGATGGCGGTTGCGCGCGGATCGCGGCTTGGCCTTTGCCCCAGCGCCGGATCGGCCACGATCACCGGAATATCGGCGCCGAGGCCCTGATGCAGCGCCAGCGCCAGCGCCAGACCGGCAAATGCGCCACCGCCGATGACAATACTCCGCTGTGCCGACATCCCGAACCTGCCTACTCAACGCCCTTGCTACCGGACTATAGCTGGGCGAAACAGGTTCCCCAAGCATTCGTCATTCCGGGCATGCGCTCAGCCGAACTCGGGGTTTACCCGAGTTCAGCCATGTTATCGTCCAGGTAGGCAACAGCCGGCTTGGACGGCGTCAACCCGGAATCTCCAGGTTCCGGGCTCGAGGTGTCGCCTCGCCCCGGAACGACGCAAAAGGAAAGCAATGTCCAAAAGCCTGATTGACCTGATTTCGATTCTCGATCTTGAGCCGATCGAGGTGAACATGTTCCGGGGCAACAGTCCGAAGACGAGTTGGCAGCGGGTGTTCGGCGGCCAGGTGATCGGCCAGGCGATGGTGGCGGCGTGCCGCACCGTCGAGGGCCGGCTGCCGCACTCGCTGCATTGCTATTTCATCCTGCCGGGCGACCCGCAGATTCCGATCATCTACGAGGTCGAACGGCTGCGCGACGGCAAGAGCTATTCGACCCGGCGGGTCACCGCGATCCAGCACGGCAACGCCATCTTCTCGATCATGGTGTCGTTTCATGTCGAGGAGCAAGGCACCTTCGATCATCAGGATCCGATGCCGGATGTGCCGCCGCCGGAGAAACTCACCGCCGAAGAGGTCGCCAAGCAGCCGATCTTCCGCGAGATGCCGGAGTTCATCCGTCGCTATTACGAATCCGACCGCCCGATCGAACTGCGCCCGGTTGAACTCGGCCGCTATTTCGGCCAGAAGATCGATGATGGCCGTATCCATGTCTGGATCCGCACCGCGTCGAAATTGCCGGACGACCCCGCGCTGCATATGTGCGCGCTGGCCTACGCGTCGGACTTCTCGCTGCTCGATGCGGCGATGGCGCGCTACGGCCGCACCCTGTTCGACAAGCGCCTGATGCCGGCAAGCCTCGATCACGCGATGTGGTTTCACCGCCCCTTCCGCGCCGACGAATGGCTGCTTTATGTGCAGGATTCGCCGAGCGCGCAGGCCGGGCGCGCCCTCACGCGCGGCATGATCTTCAAGCAGGACGGCACGCTGGTGGCCTCGGTCGCGCAGGAAGGCTCGCTTCGACAACGCAAATGAAGACCTTGCGGAGCGTTACGCGACTCTGCCCGCGAGTTCGAACTGCGACACGTACCAGCCGGTGTACCAGCGCAGCACCCAGGGAATCGGAATCAGGAACATGCAGCCCACGGCAAACACCAGGGTCCGCCACAGCATCTCCAGGCCCGATGCGTTGAACACGATCTCGCGATGGGTGCCGCTGACATTGCGGCACATCCATCGCATCCAGGCGGTGGTGACCCACGCCCAGCCGATGATGGTCACGGCCGAGATGAACAACAGCACGTGCCAGCCGACATAAGTCAGTGCGCTGCCGTCAAAGGCGATCGGAAGCCGCTGTCCGTTCGAACTTAAATGCGCAGCGATCCAGCGTACCGTCATCCAGGACAGAAACGCCTGAACCGGAATGATGATGTATTGAAGGAAATGGATACCGATCAAGCCGACATAGGTTGACAGCGCCATCGCGACGAAGACGTACCAGATGTCGCCGACTTCGCCGGTGAAGGCGAGGTTGGGCCGCTGCGGCACGCGCAGGCGCGAAGTCATCCACTGGTAGAAGTTAACAGCCACCCAGGGCGCCGGGATCACCAACAGAAATCCAATCGCAAACACCAGGCTGCGGCCGAGGAATTCCCACAGGCCGAGGTCGATCGAAAGCGCCGCGCCGCCATAGCCGCCGGCACCGGCCAGCGGAACGCCGGAGCGCGGAACGGCGGGTGGGCCGGAGGCGCGTGAGAACAGGCCCGGAATTTCCCCGGCCCGCTGCCAGCCCGCCATTCCCTCGCTCCAGACCAGCGTGTCCACGGTAACCGTGCCCCGGGCGATCAGTTCGCGTAGCTGGGCGTCGGGATAAGGGCCCTGTTGCTGGCCGTCGGATGCATAAAACCAGGATCGGTTTGGCATATCATTCCCTTTAGGTGCTGAAACGGGCGGGTGGGCAAACCAGACGGCGCAGAAAATGGATCGGCATTTTGACGGATAATCCCGGCCCCTGTACAGGGGCTACCGGGCGGCGGGTTCGCTGCAGCAATTGTTTTTGGACAAGTCTGCAAGTTTTTGTGCCATTCGCACTGAAAGATGCCAGACTTGCCGGGCGCGCCAATCAAGCCGTGACCGACCTTTCGGAGTCCAGGAAATGAAGGCCAAACCATGAAGCTCGTTGTTGCCATTATCAAACCCTTCAAGCTCGACGAGGTGCGCCAGGCGCTCACCGCGATCGGGGTCACCGGCATGACCGTAACCGAGGTCAAGGGCTATGGCCGCCAGAAGGGGCACACCGAGGTCTATCGCGGCGCCGAATATGTCGTGAACTTTCTGCCGAAGCTGCGGATCGAGATCGCCGTCGCCTCGAACCTCGCCGACAAGGCGGTCGAGGTCATTACTTCCAGCGCCCGCACCGGGCAGATCGGCGACGGCAAGATATTCGTGACGCCGATCGATCACGCGTTGCGGATCCGGACCGGCGAAACCGACAGCGACGCGCTCTGAATTCTCGCACGTCCATGTTCTAGCAAGTCCATCGCCTCGGGCAACGACGCCTGGAGTGCGATCAAAAAAATCATAACAGGCCGGGGGAATACCATGGGGGCACCATCGCATCGTGCCGTGAGGCTGGCTGCGCTTGCCAGTGCGCGAACAGCAAGGGCGGAATCCGGGCTTACGTCCGATCGCGCCGCAACGCGACCGCAACAGCGCATCACCTTGGTGCGAGGCCGCTCGGGTTTTGGCGGATCGTGCGCTCATCTTGCAACGATCCTTGCAGCGATCCTCGGTTCTGCGACACCGGCGTTTGCAAATAACTCGACCATCAGCGCTGCCGACACCGCCTGGATGATCGTCGCCACCGCGCTGGTGCTGATGATGACCGTGCCGGGCCTGGCGCTGTTCTATTCCGGCATGGTCCGCAAGAAGAACGTGCTGGCAACGATGGCGCAAAGCCTCGCCGCGGTCGCCATTGTTTCGGTCCTCTGGGTGGCGTTTGGCTATTCGCTGGCATTCGTCGGCGACGGTCCCTGGCTCGGGACGTTTGATCGCTCGTTTCTTGCCGGCATGACCATGGACGGCGTCAATCCCGCCGCGAAGACGATTCCGGAAGCCTTGTTCATGCTCTACCAGATGACCTTCGCGATCATCACCGTGGCGCTGGTGGCAGGCTCCGTCGCCGACCGGATGCGGTTCTCGGCCTATCTGCTGTTCTCGATCGGCTGGTTCATGTTCGTCTATGTGCCGCTGGCACATTGGGTATGGGGCGGCGGCTTCCTCGGCAGCATGGGTGTGCTGGATTTTGCCGGCGGCCTGGTGGTTCATCTCAGCGCCGGGGTCGGCGGCCTGGTCGCGGCAGGCGTGATGGGCCGGCGTCATGGCTATGGCATCGAGAATCTGTCGCCGTTTGACCTGTCGCTCGCGGTGGTCGGCACCGGACTGCTGTGGGTCGGCTGGTTCGGCTTCAACGGCGGATCGGCGCTCGGGGCTAATCCGCGCGCGGTGATGGCGATCATCGCCACGCATCTGGCGGCCTGTACCGGCGCGCTCACCTGGGGCGCGCTTGAATGGAAGATCCGGCGCAAACCGTCGGTGCTCGGCATGATTTCAGGCGCAGTCGCCGGCCTTGGCACCATCACCCCGGCCTCCGGTTTCGTGGCCCCCTGGCACGGCATCGTCATCGGCGTGATCGCCGGTCTGGTGTGCTTCTGGGCCTGCACCTGGTTGAAGCACCGTTTCCGATACGACGATTCCCTCGATGTGTTCGGCGTCCATGGCGTTGGCGGACTGACCGGAACCCTGCTGGCCGGTGTGTTCGCAACCGCCTCAATCGGTGGGGTGTCAGGTTTGATCGAAGGCAACCCGCAGCAATTGCTGCTCCAGCTCTACGGCGTCGTGGTTACCCTGGTGTGGTCCGGCGGGGTGACGTTCGTGCTGTTAAAGCTGGTGAGCGCCTTCGTGCCGCTGCGCGTATCCCGCGAACATGAGCTGGAAGGCCTCGACATTTCGCAACACGGCGAGGCTTTGCAATAAATTCCTGATCTAAATACCTTTTTTCTGCCCTCCGGTTGAGCAAGATTATGTCCGGAGTCTGTCTTGCTTATATTTTAAGCTGACGTGACTAGATTTTGAGCGCGACCGAATGGCGCATGTTGGCCCGGATCCGGCAAAGGCCCAAAAGACCCGCGTTCATAAACCGTTAGGCAACGTGGCCGATCTGGCACGGCATTTGATTCTAAGGGGTCCGGCTGTGCCCGCGTAGTGAACTTCTCCGCGTGGTGAACCTCAGTCGAGAACGCCCGGTCGCGTCTGGACCAGGCCCAAGCGGGGACAAGACCCATGAAAATTGTTATGGCGATCATCAAGCCATTCAAGCTCGAAGAAGTCCGTGACGCCCTGACCGCCATTGGCGTTCACGGTCTCACGGTGACGGAAGTCAAGGGATATGGCCGGCAGAAGGGCCATACGGAAATTTATCGCGGTGCTGAATATGCGGTGAGCTTCCTGCCCAAGATCAAGATCGAGGTCGCTGTCGCCTCGGACCAGGTCGACAAGACCATCGACGCCATCACGTCAGCGGCAAAAACCGGACAGATCGGCGACGGCAAGATCTTCGTCATCAACCTCGACCATGCGGTTCGCATCCGCACGGGAGAGGCGGATGCCGCGGCCCTTTGATTTCGCGCTCACCCTTATCCAATCAGGAGTAAAACAAATGACGTTTGAACGTCCAACCCGCGCGGGATTGGCAATCGCTGCACTCGGCCTGCTCTGTGTCGCGGGTTTTGCCGGTGTAGCGTTTGCCGAGGACGCCGCCCCCGCCGCTGCGGCCGCTCCGGCGCTGGTTCCCAACAAGGGCGACACCGCCTGGATGCTGGTATCCAGCGCGCTCGTTCTGATGATGTCGATTCCCGGCCTTGCTCTGTTCTATGGCGGTCTGGTTCGCACCAAGAACATGGCTTCCGTCCTCACCCAGGTATTTGCGATCGTTTCCATGGTCGGCGTGCTCTGGGCGTTCTACGGCTACTCCGAGGCTTTTACTGATGGCGGCAGCCTCACCCCCTACATCGGCGGGCTCTCCAAGGCCTTCATGCACGGTGTCGACGCCAATGCGACGGCGGCAACCTTCTCCAACGGCGTCGTGATCCCCGAACTCGCCTACTTCGTCTTCCAGATGACGTTCGCGATGATCACTCCGGCCTTGATCGTCGGCGCTTTCGCCGAGCGAATTAAGTTCTCGGCCTGTATGCTGTTCATTCTATTGTGGGTCACCTGCGTCTATTTCCCGATCGCGCATTGGGTTTGGTACGTGGCTGCTCCCGATGACGTCGCGGCCGCTGCCAAGGCGCTTGCCGCTGCGGCTGACGGTGCGGCGAAGACCGCCGCACAGGCCAAACTCGATGAAGTCACCGGCGCCGTCGGCTGGCTTGCGGGTGCGGGCGCCCTCGACTTCGCCGGCGGTACGGTCGTGCACATCAACGCCGGTATCGCCGGTCTGGTGGGTGCGCTCATCATCGGCAAGCGCGTCGGCTACGGCAAGGAGTTGATGCCTCCCCACTCGCTAACCATGACCATGATCGGCGCTTCGCTGCTCTGGGTCGGCTGGTTCGGCTTCAACGCCGGATCGAACCTCGAAGCGAACGGCACCACGGCGCTGGCCTTCGTCAACACCATGTTGGCCACCGCGGCTGCGTCGATCTCCTGGTTGCTCTCCGAATGGATCGTCAAGGGCAAGCCTTCGCTCCTGGGCATCTGCTCCGGCGCGGTCGCAGGCCTCGTCGCGGTGACGCCGGCCTCCGGCTTTGCCGGGCCGATCGGCGCGCTGGTGCTGGGCCTTGTCGTCTCCCCGGTCTGCCTGTTCTTCGTCTCGACCGTGAAGAACGCACTCGGCTATGACGACGCGCTCGACGTCTTCGGCGTCCACTGCATCGGCGGAATCATCGGCGCGCTGGGCACCGGCATTCTCGTCAACCCGGCCCTGGGTGGCGTCGGCATCACCGACTACACCAACATCACCGGCAACAATGCCGGCACCTATGACTTCGCCACGCAGATGCTTGCCCAGGGCAAGGCTGTGCTGGCGACGCTGGTGTGGTCCGGTGGGATTTCGGCGATCCTCTACAAGATCGTCGACGTGATCATCGGTCTTCGTCCGACCGTGGAAGCGGAACGCGAAGGCCTCGACATCACCGATCACGGCGAGCGCGCCTACAACATGTAAGTTCTCCCGGGGGCGCGGCCTTACCGGTCGCGCCCAGAACTACGGTTTGGGCACATACCCGGCAATGCCCCGACCGTTGAGGGGCTCCAGCGCAAGTTGGAGCCCCTTTCTTTTTGCGGAATTGAGGGTCTGGATATGCGCCGCCGGCCGATGGTTAATCGTGTCTTAACCTCGCCGTATCTATGGTGATCTGATCCGTTTCCGGACCGGTTTCAACGTGCGATCGGCTGCCCCAACAGTGCTGGCGCTTCGAGTATGGCAATGACCGCTTCATCCCGCGCGCCGCAGGCCGCCGGCAGCCCGCAAGGCGAACGTTCGCCCTTCGCGCGGCTGGCCGAATTGCTGGCACCCTACGAACCGGGTAAGCCGTTGATTACGCTATCGTTGGGCGAACCACAGCATCCGCTGCCTGACTTCGTCGGGCCGGTACTGGCCAAGCACATCAGCGAATTCGGCCGTTATCCCATTGCCAAGGGCATCGAGCCGTTCCGGCGAGCCGCCGCGAACTGGCTTTCGAGCCGATTCGACCTGCCTCGGCCAATCGATCCCGAGAGTGAAATTCTGGTGCTCAACGGCAGCCGCGAAGGCTTGTTTTTTGCCGCGATCACGGCTGCGCGCTATGTCGGCGCGCGCCGGGGCGGACCTGCGATCCTGCTGCCCAATCCGTTCTATCCCGCCTATGGCGCCGGGGCGCGCGCCGCCGACTGCGAGGCGGTCTATCTGCCGACCACGCTCGCCAACGGTTTCCTGCCCGACCTCGATGCGCTCGATGAGCCGACACTCGCACGCACGGTCGCGATCTACATCGCCTCGCCGGCCAATCCGCAAGGCGCGGTGGCTTCAAGGGACTATTTCGGCCGCCTGAAAAAACTCGCCGACCGTTTCGGCTTCATGATTTTGAGCGACGAATGCTATTCGGAAATCTACACGCAGACGGCTCCCGGCAGCATGCTGGAATCGGCCGGTCCCGATTTTACGAATGTCGTGGCGTTTCAGTCGCTGTCGAAGCGCTCGAACCTGCCTGGCCTGCGGGTCGGCTTCGCCGCCGGCGACAAGAAATTTCTCGGCATGTTTCACGAGTTGCGCAATGTCGCCGCTCCCCAGGTGCCGGTGCCGCTGCAGCATGTCGCGATCTCGGCTTACAGCGATGAGGAGCATGTCGAGGAGAATCGCCGGCTCTACCGGCTCAAATTCGATCTTGCCGACCAGATTCTCGGCGATCGCTACGGCTATCGCCGGCCCGCCGGAGGCTTCTGTCTCTGGCTCGATGTGTCGGCCCATGGCGGCGATGAAGCGGCGACGGTGAAGCTCTACAGGGATGCCGGCGTGCGGGTGGTGCCGGGAAGTTATCTGGCGCGGCAGCAACCCGACGGCAGCAATCCCGGCGCCGGCTACATCCGCCTGGCGCTGGTGCAGGACCGCGAAACAACGGCCGAGGCGTTGCGCCGGCTGGTCGAAATTCTGGATTGACGACGATGATTTCGGAATCGCAGCGCATCTTGGCCTTCGCCTCTCGCAACGAGGAAGTAAGCGCAGCTTCCTTGCCGCTCGCGTTTCGACCTACCCCAGACTCCAGTCGCAGGGCCCCATGAGCATGCCAGCGATCGAACGTGTCATTCCCCTGGTTGGCCACTTGCCCGCGACGATGCGCGAGGCGTTGGCGCGGCGGTTGCGCGAACTTACCGGCCTCGGGTTGCTGTCTCTGTCCGGTGTCGCTGCGGCGGCGCTGATGACATGGTCGGTGCAGGATCCGAGCCTCAGTCACGCCACATCGCGCGCGATCCGCAACGTCATCGGCTATCCCGGCGCGATTGGCGCCGATCTCCTGATGCAGATTCTCGGCCTTGGCGCGATCATGCTGATCCTGCCGGTGGCGATATGGGGTTGGCGCATGTTGACCCATCGCAGCTTTGACCGCGAAGCGCTGCGGCTTGCGTGCTGGATTCTCTGCACGGTGATATCGGCGGGCTTTGCGAGCTGCTGGCCCCATGGCGGAGCATGGCCACTGCCAACCGGGCTCGGCGGCGTGGTCGGCGACGCGCTGGTACGCGCCCCCGCCATCGTGTTCGGGCCGCCCAATTTCGTTTACTGCCTCGTGCTCGGGATCATCCTCGGCGCCGGGATGGTCGCAACCTTGCTGATCGCCGGCGGCATGGGCTCACGCCCGCAAGAGGAATTGACCTCGATCGAGGATGACGACACGCCGTTCGTCGAGGAAGATGATGGCGCGTCGGTCTCGCTGGGATGGGCGTTTCATGCCGCGATGAGCGCCAAAGCTCGGCTGTGGCGGCTGCTTGCGCTGGCCTACCGCTCGCTGGTCGCCAGTGCGCCGACGACGCGCGCAGCCTCTTTCGAACGCCAGGAGCCAAATCTGGGCGGCCGTGCCGGACCGCCGCTGGCGCCGCATTCCGATGGCGATCTCGACGAAGAGATCGACGACGAGGAAGAGGAAGAAGAAGTCCCGGCGGCGCGCGCCCCGCGCAAGAAAGCCTCACCGCGTGCGCCAACGCGCAAATCATCCGACAAGTTCGATTTACCGCCGATTTCGGTGCTTACCTCGCCGAAGGCTTCGGATCGCCAGCCGCTCAGCAAATCCGAACTCGATACCAATTCGCGCGCGCTGGAAGGTGTGCTCGGCGATTTCGGCGTTCGCGGTGAAATCGTCAGGGCCCATCCCGGTCCAGTGGTGACGCTGTACGAACTCGAGCCCGCGCCCGGAATCAAATCGTCGCGCGTCATCGGCCTGGCGGACGATATCGCGCGCTCGATGAGCGCGCTCTCGGCCCGCGTCGCTGTCGTTCCCGGCCGCAACGCCATCGGCATCGAATTGCCGAACCCGCATCGCGAGAAGGTCTATTTGCGCGAATTGCTGGCGGTCAAGGATGGCAACGAATCGGTCGCGAAACTTCCGCTTTGTCTCGGCAAGAATATCGGCGGCGAATCCATCATCGTCGATCTCGCGCGGATGCCGCATCTGCTGATCGCCGGCACCACCGGCTCCGGCAAATCGGTCGCCATCAACACCATGATCCTCAGCTTGGTTTACCGGCTGCGCCCGGATCAATGCCGCCTGATCATGGTCGATCCCAAGATGCTCGAACTTTCGGTCTATGACGGCATTCCGCATCTGCTGACCCCGGTCGTCACCGACCCGAAGAAGGCCGTTGTGGCGCTGAAATGGGCGGTGCGCGAGATGGAAGAGCGCTACAAGAAGATGTCCAAGCTCGGCGTGCGCAACATCGACGGCTACAACGCGCGGCTGACGGAAGCTAAATCCAAGGGCGAGGAACTGACCCGTACGGTGCATACCGGCTTCGACAAGGAGACCGGCAAGGCGGTCTATGAGGACGAGAAACTCGATCTGGAGCCGCTGCCCTATATCGTCATCATTGTCGACGAAATGGCGGACCTGATGATGGTCGCCGGCAAGGATATCGAAGGCGCGGTGCAACGCCTCGCGCAGATGGCGCGCGCCGCCGGTCTGCATGTGATTCTCGCGACCCAACGGCCATCGGTCGACGTCATTACCGGCACCATCAAGGCGAACTTCCCGACCCGCATCTCGTTTCAGGTCACCTCGAAGATCGACAGCCGCACCATCCTCGGCGAAATGGGCGCCGAACAACTGCTGGGCCAGGGCGACATGCTTTACATGGCCGGCGGCGGACGCATCAGCCGCGTCCACGGACCTTTCGTCTCCGACGAAGAGGTCGAGAAGGTGGTGCGCCATCTCAAATCCCAGGGTCAGCCCGAATACCTCGAAGCGGTCACGGCCGAAGAGCCGACCGACGAAGACGGCGCGGTGTTCGACTCGACCGGCATGGGCGGCGCGGGCGAGGGCGCCGACTTGTTTGCGCAGGCCGTGCAGATCGTCAAGCGCGACCGCAAGGCTTCCACCAGCTACATCCAGCGCCGGTTGCAGATCGGATATAACCGCGCCGCATCGTTGATGGAGCGGATGGAACTCGAGGGTATCGTCGGACAGGCCAATCACGCGGGCAAGCGCGAAATTCTGGTCGAAGAAGAAGAAAGTCGCTTTTGAGAAGCCTGATCGGACCGAGGGACCATCATATTTTCACGGAAAAACGATATCTGCTTTTGCCAAAAGCACGATAAAAGGGCCGCAAGCCAGGCAGGACGACGCGTTGACCAGAGATCCGAAGTTTGGAATGGCAGAGCAAAGGGTGATCCGTGGCGTCCGTACCGGCGGGGCGGCATTGATCGCGGCATCGCTGATGTGCGTCATGACGCCGTCCTCTGCGCAGACCACACAGACCGTTCCGCCCCCAACTACGCAAAAGCTTCCGGTACCGAAGCCTGCGCCAAAGGCTCGCGACAAGCAGATCAGCGCGTCGGACCCGCAGAAAGATTGGGCGGCGGCCAAGTCGCAACCGCCCAATCCGGTGATCCCCGATCCGCGCCGGAACGTTCCGGCCAATATTTTTGCCACCTTCGATGCCAATCAAAAGGCGCAAGCCGCCAGGGTAAGTGCCTATCTGTCGTCGCTGCAGACGCTGGTCGGAAATTTCGTCCAGGTCGGACCTGACGGCAGCAAGGTCAAAGGCGATTTTTACATCCAGAAGCCGGGCAAGGTGCGTTTCGAATACGACGCGCCGTCTCCGCTCGCGATTATCTCCGACGGATCGTCGCTGGTGGTGCGCGACCGCAATCTTGCAACCCAGGACATCTATCCGTTGTCGCAGACGCCGATACGGTTTCTGCTGTCGGACCGCATTGATCTCATGAAGGACACCAACGTGGTGAACGTAACGGCTGACGACATGTACGTCAGCGTCACCATCGAGGAAAAGCAGTCGCTGATCGGCACCAGCCGCCTGATGCTGATGATCGGCGCCAAGGATGGCCAGCTCAAGCAGTGGACGGTAACCGACCCACAAGGCTATGACACTACCGTCGCGATTTACAACCTGGATACCACCAGGAAGGTCAATCCTGACCTGTTCAAGCTCGACGACTTCTCAAGGTTTACGCCCGGTTAAAAATCATCCTTGATCGCGGGGCGGGGACGTGCGTCATCAGGCGCACGCACTCTTGCCTTGCCCGGAATTCATGCGCTTCTCCCTGACGACATGGAACATCAATTCGGTACGCCTGCGCATCGATCTCGTCGCCAAATTCCTCAAATCGGCGAGACCGGACGTGCTGTGCCTGCAGGAAACCAAATGCATCGATGACGCCTTTCCGTTGAAGCGTTTTCGGCGTCTCGGCTATGAGCACGTCGCACTGAACGGGCAGAAAGGCTATCACGGCGTCGCCGTGGTCTCGAAACTGCCGTTCGAAACAACGAATATCCGCACCTTCTGCGACAAGATCGATTCGCGCCACATCTCGGTGGCGTTCGGCGACAAGGCACAACTATCGAAGCCGCTGGTGCTGCATAATTTCTACGTTCCGGCCGGCGGCGATATTCCCGATCCGGTGCTCAATCCGAAATTCGAGCACAAGCTCAGATTCCTCGATGAGATGAAGGCTTGCGAGCCGCTGCATCCGCGCGGCGATGACCGGCACATCCTGGTCGGCGATCTCAATGTCGCGCCGCATGAGAACGACGTGTGGTCGCACCGGCAATTGCTGAAGGTCGTGTCGCATACGCCGATCGAATGCGAGAAGCTGCTGGCAGCGCAGGCTCACGGCGAATGGGTCGACGTGGCGCGGATGCGGATTCCGCTGTCGGAAAAGGTCTATACGTGGTGGAGCTACCGCGCTGCCGACTGGACGCAGGCCGATCGCGGCCGCCGGCTCGATCACATCTGGGTGTCGCGCGCGCTGCAGGAGAGTGTCAGCGATTTCAGGATTACCAGGGACGCACGTGGCTGGGAGCGGCCGTCCGACCATGTTCCGGTGACAGTGACGCTGGATGTCTAAATACTAAGCTTCGCGCCTGCCATCAGGATTTCGCTGGCAATCTGGCTGGTTCGGTTTGCGAATTCGTCGCGGAGCCGGCGCGCCGCGGCGGGATCGCTCTCCAGCACCCGCTGGAACAGGCTGCGCGCAACCCGGATCACCGAGGAATGCTCCAGCGCTCTGGCGGTGGAGGGCCGCGGCATCGCCACTACCAGCGCAAGCTCGCCTATCAATGCGCCGGGACCCGCGATGATCTCGACGCCGCCGTCCTCGATCCGGAACGCCCCGCGTTGAACGATATATCCGGCGTCGGCATCTTCGCCTGCATTGAACAGCACATCGCCCCGGGCGAAATCGCGCTGCTCGGAGCCGATCGCCAGCATGCGCAGAGACGTCGTCCCCAACAGGCGCAGTGTCGGGACGCGCTCGAGCAGGGCAACATCATCCTCGATCGACATGAAAACCAGCTGCGCCAATACGAATCGCTACGCGAATCGTATCACGGCACCAGCTTGTAGCCACCAGCTTCCGTCACCAGTATCTCGGGATTGGCGGCATCTTTCTCGATCTTCTGTCGCAGCCGATAGATGTGGGTTTCCAGGGTATGGGTGGTCACCCCGGAATTATAGCCCCAGACTTCCTGCAGCAGCGTTTCCCGCGACACCGGCAGCTGGCCGGCCCGATAAAGAAATCGCAGGATGGCCGTCTCCTTTTCGGTCAGACGCACCTTCCGGGCGTTGGCGCCGGTCAGCATCTTGGAGCCGGGCCGAAAACTGTAGGGACCGACCGAAAACACCGCATCTTCGCTGGCTTCATGCTGCCGAAGCTGCGCCCGGATCCGCGCCAGCAGCACCGCGAAACGAAAAGGCTTTGCGACATAGTCATTGGCGCCGGATTCGAGCCCGAGAATGGTGTCCGAATCGGTGTCGTGTCCGGTCAGCATGATGATCGGCGCCTTGAAGCCGCCCTTGCGCAGGCTGCGTACGACCTCGCGACCGTCGGTGTCCGGCAAGCCCACATCCATCAGCACGAGATCGGGCGCATTGGCCTTGGCGGCACTGGCGCCCTTTGCCCCGGTGTCGACCGCGGAGGCTTCGAACTCGTCGTGCAACGACAACTGCTCAACCAGCGTATCGCGCAGATCGATGTCGTCATCCACGATTAGGATCTTGCGGGCGTTGGCCATGGCGTACAATCCTCTTGGGGCGCCGGTGCAAGCGCTAGCGCCTTTAGCCGGCTGTTCGTTGGTAGCGTGTCGGACGGTAATGTCTTGGTCGATAACGTCTTGCTTGATCGGTCCTGGTTCGTCTTGAGGTAGGGGATTGTTACAGATTCACAAGCCGAAACGCAGTCTACTCCAGAATCAGCGACCATTTGGATGAATGTCCTGTAATGGCGCGAAATAGGACATTTTCAGTCAAGCCGGCAACCAAGCGGATTGCGATTCGCATGAAAAAACAGGCTATTTCAGGTACTTATAAGACAACATCGCGTGATCGACCGCTTGCGGCGATCCGAATTCGCACCGCCGCCGGCGACCCCCGCCGCGGCTGGCTCACGGCCGGTGGGCGAACGGTGCCGGTGGCGCTCGGACGGGGCGGCGTCAAGGCCAACAAGCGCGAAGGCGATGGCGGAACCCCGAAAGGGACGTTCCGGCCACGGCGATTGTGGTGGCGAGCCGACCGCCATCCGAGGCCGCTTACATTCTTGCCGGTTCGCGCGATCCGGCCCGAGGACGCCTGGTGCGAAGATCCCTCAAGCCGGCATTACAACCAGCCGATGCGGCTGGCACGCGAGCACGGCGGCGACCGGCTCCGGCGCGACGACCATCTCTATGATTTCATCGTCGAGACCGATCACAACAGCTCTCCGCGCATCGCCGGCCGCGGCAGCGCGGTATTTCTGCATCTGGCGCGCGAGAATTTCTCGCCGACGGCCGGATGCGTCTCGATGACGAAGGCGGCGATGCTGCGCTTGCTGGCACGGCTCGGGCCGGAGACGAAGATCATGATCGAGTAAGCATCCTGCCGAGGTATCAAACCCATGCTCGATAAAACCCAGATAGAAGCGGCGTCACGGACCCTGCACGATCACTGGCGCGCCGGCACCAAGCTCGCAGCTCTCGAAGCGTCGCAGCGCCCGCGCGACCGCAAGGAAGCCTACGCGATCCAGGCGGCGCTCGAAAATCACGCGGCCGGAAACCTGTTCGGCTGGAAAATCGCCGCCACCAGCGCGGCCGGGCAGAAGCACATCAATGTCGATGGCCCGATGGCGGGACGCATCCTGTCCGAGACGGTCATTCCGGATGGCGGGACCGCTTCCATGGCGGGAAATGAAATGCAGGTCGCCGAACCCGAATTCGCCTTTCGCATGGCGACGGATCTGCCGCCGCGATCGTCGCCCTATTCCGTGCAACAGACTCTCGATGCGGTCGCCACGTTGCACCCGGCGATCGAGATTCCGGATTCGCGGTTCGCGAATTTCGTCAGCGCGGGTGCTGCGCAGATCATCGCGGACAATGCCTGCGCGCATTTGTTCGTTCTTGGCACGCCCTCCACCGCGAACTGGCGTTCGCTCGATCTGGTCGAGGAGAAACCGGTCATTACGCTGCGCGGCAGGCAATTCACCGGTTATGGCAAGAATGTGCTTGGCGACCCCCGAATCGCGCTGACGTGGCTCGCCAATGAGCTCAGTCAGCTCGGCGTGACCTTGCGCACCGGCCAGATCGTGACAACCGGCACCTGCCACCCGCCGCTACCGATCCAGTCGGGCGACCTGTTCGAGGCCGATTTCGGCTTGATCGGCAGGGTGTCGGTGAGATTCGAATAAAAGCTCGTTCTTGACCTGCCCCCACGCAAGAGCGGGACGAGGCAGCGCGCCGAGCGCTTGGCCGGGACGACGGATTTTGTTGTTACCGATGCCCGAAGATCGCCGAGCCGATACGCACATGGGTGGCACCGAACTGGATCGCAATCGCGAAGTCCGCGCTCATGCCCATCGACAAGTTCTTCAATCCGTTGCGCGCGGCGATCTTTGCGGTCAGGGCGAAATGCGGCGCCGGCGCTTGATCGACCGGCGGGATGCACATCAGGCCGGAAATCGGCAAGCCGTATTTTTCGCGGCAGCTGGCAATGAAGCCGTCCGCCTCTGCCGCAGCGATGCCTGCCTTCTGGGGTTCCTCGCCGGTATTGATCTGGACGAACAATTCAGGCCGCCGTTTTTGAGAATCGATTTCCTTGGCTAACGCTTCGCAAATGCTCGGGCGGTCGACCGAATGAATGGCGTCGAACAGCGCAACGGCTTCCTTTGCCTTGTTGGATTGCAGCGGCCCGATCATATGCAGTGTGACGCCGGGGTAAACCGATATTAACCCGGGCCATTTTGCCTTGGCCTCCTGCACGCGATTCTCGCCGAATACGCGCTGTCCGGCCTCGATCACCGGCACGATCGCATCGGCGCCGAACGTTTTGGACACTGCGATCAGCGTTACCGACGCGCGATCCCGACGCGCTTCGTTGCAGGCGCGGAAGATATCGTATTCCACCGAAGCCAGCGCGTTTGGTAAAGGCGAGGTTATCGCCAAAGGTTTTTCAGGTGCCATGTCATCTATCGATCATAAATTTACGAGGTAGCTCGAATTTTACCGAGTTCGGGAAAGGCTTTTTGAGCCCTCCTCTCTAACCGTTGATGTGGGGTCGGGGGATCAAGATGTCACGCTTCACTTTCAACCGTAAAAGATTGAAACTCAAGAAGCTTCTCGGAATCCGCGCGCGGCTGGCGTTGCTGGCGCTGATCCTAGTGGCACCGCTGATGCTGGACCGCGCCCGTTCGCTCGAGAACACCCGCGCCAAAGAGATCGCGCAGGCCATCCAGGAATTCCAGAATATCGCGCAGCGCAGCGTGCAAGCTCAGCGCGAGATCATCGCGTCGGTCGAGGCGATGATGAAATCAGCCGCTTATATCAGCGCTTCCGCCGGAGGCGTTGGCCGGAGCTGCGATATTCTGCGAACCAGCTTGAAGATCGAACTGCCCTGGATCAAGAGCATGTCGATCGTCGCCCGGGATGGCAGGGTTCAGTGTTCGACATTGCCGGGCCTGGTCGGCATGGATATCGGCGATCGCGGCTATTTCGAGAGGGCATTGGAAACCCGCGGGGTCGTGTTCAGCGATTATGTGTTTGCCAGGGTCTCGAAGATACCGATGATGATGGGGGCCTATCCGGTTTCTGCGATCGCACCTGGCGAGGAAGCCGTCATCGTGGCGGGCATCAATCTCGACTGGATGGCGAAGATCGTGGGCGATCTCGACGGCCGGTCCGGTATTTCAGCGGTGCTCATCGATAGCGAGGGGATGGTTCTGGCCGCTTCACCCGATCAGGCCGGCATGATCGGCCGTCCACTGAACAATGCGCCCTTGCTGGCGGCCATCAATGACAAGGCGATGGGTTCGGACGAGGCGACCCAAACCACTGAGTTCACCGATGCGGACGGCTCAAGGCGCACGGTCAGTTCGACCCGTATTCCCGGCACCGGTTCGCGCCTGGTCGTCAGCGTCGACGAGGCCAAGGTTGCTGCGAGCACCAATCGCGAAATTCGCACCGCCTATCTGCAATTGGGGCTGGTCTGCCTGTTGGTGCTGCTCGGCGCGCTGATCGCCGCGGAGAAGCTCATCATCCAACCGATCGAGATGATGGCGGCGATGACGGTTCGGTTCGGCCAGGGCGACTGGTCGGCGCGCGCGGCGCGCAGCCGCTTGCCGGCCGAATTTATTCCGCTGGCCCGCGCCTTCGACACCATGGCGGCGCAGCTTGGCCAGCGCGAGCGCGAATTGATCGCCACCAATGACCGGCTGACCGTGATGGCCTCGATCGACATGCTGTCCGGGCTCGCCAACCGGCGCGGTTTCCAGAGCCGGCTCGATTTCGAATGGATGAAGGCCCAGCAACAAGGTGGCCGCGACCTGTCTCTGCTGATGATCGACGTCGATCACTTCAAGCTGTTCAACGACACCTATGGCCATCCGGAAGGCGACGCCTGCCTCTCGAGGCTCGGCGAAACGCTGGCCGGAATTGCCGCTGAAAACATCGGCTTTGCCGGACGCTATGGCGGTGAGGAATTCTGCCTGTTGCTGCCGAATACCGACATCGGCCGCGCGCTGCAGGTCGGCGAGACGGTACGCCTGGCGGTCCAGGCGCTCGCGATGCCTCACTGCACCAGCAGCCATCAAACCGTCACCGTCAGCGTCGGGGCGGCCTGCACCCGACCCACTGCTGCGCAGCAACCGGGCGATCTGATCGAGGCTGCCGACGCCGCCCTCTACGCCGCCAAGCGTCGCGGCCGCAACGCGGTGGCCCAGCACGGCCTGGTGCGGCTGGCGGACGACGGCGACCCGATCGCGCTGGCGAGCTAGCGGTTTCGGCGTGGCTCCCTGCGCAGGATAAAAAGCCCGCGCGGCCGCTTCCTTCGACCGCCCAAGGCGTTGACCCATCGCGGTCTTTTGTGGCCTAGTCCGCCGTCCTTTTGACCGGCCTTGAGACCCACGAAAAGCCTTCGATTCCATGACCTCCGAACGCTACAACGCACGCGAATCCGAGCCGCGCTGGCAACGCCAGTGGGACGAAAAGGCGATCTTCGCCTCCAAAAACGACGACCCGCGGCCGAAATATTACGTGCTCGAGATGTTCCCCTACCCGTCCGGGCGGATCCATATCGGGCACGTCCGCAATTACACGCTGGGCGACGTGCTGGCGCGCTTCATGCGGGCCAAGGGTTTCAACGTGCTGCACCCGATGGGCTGGGACGCGTTCGGCCTGCCGGCGGAGAATGCCGCGATCGAGCGCAAGGTCGCCCCCAAGGCGTGGACCTACGACAACATCGCCGCGATGAAAAAGCAGCTGCGGTCGATCGGGCTGTCGCTCGACTGGTCGAGGGAATTCGCGACCTGCGATCCCTCTTATTACAAGCACCAGCAAAAGCTGTTCAACGACTTCCTGCGCGCCGGGCTTGCCGAGCGCGAGCATCGCAAGATCAATTGGGACCCGGTCGACATGACTGTGCTCGCCAACGAGCAGGTGATCGACGGCCGCGGCTGGCGTTCGGGCGCGCTGGTGGAACAGCGCGAGATGAAGCAGTGGGTCTTCAAGATCACGAAATATTCGCAGGAGCTGCTCGACGCGCTCGATACGCTGGATCGCTGGCCCGACAAGGTACGGCTGATGCAGCGCAACTGGATCGGCCGCTCCGAAGGTTTGCTGGTGCGATTCGCGCTTGATACCGCGACCACGCCTGATGGCGAGAGCGAGCTGAAGATATTCACGACACGGCCTGACACGCTGTTCGGCGCCAGGTTCATGGCGATCGCGCCGGATCACCCGTTGGCGCAGGCCGCGGCGGCGAAAAATCCGAAACTCGCGGATTTCATCGCGGAGGCAAAGCGTCACGGCACCGCCCAGGAAATTATCGATACCGCCGAGAAGCTGGGTTTCGACACCGGCATCCGGGCGGTTCATCCGTTCGACGAAAACTGGAAGCTGCCGGTCTACGTCGCCAATTTCGTGCTGATGGAATACGGCACCGGCGCGATCTTCGGCTGTCCCGCGCACGACCAGCGCGACCTCGACTTCGTGAACAAATATGGGCTCGGTAATACGCCGGTGGTGTGCCCGCCCGATGTCGATCCGAAGTCGTTCGTCATCACCGATGTCGCTTACGACGGCGACGGCCGCATGATCAATTCGCGCTTCCTCGACGGCATGACCATCGAGCAGGCGAAAGAGGATGTGGCCAAACGGCTTGAGGTTGAGGTGCGTGGCAATATGCCTGTCGGCGAGCGGCAGGTGAACTTCCGTCTGCGCGACTGGGGCATCTCGCGCCAGCGTTATTGGGGCTGTCCGATCCCGGTGATCCACTGCCCCACCTGCGACGTGGTGCCGGTGCCCGACACGGATTTGCCGGTGGTGCTGCCGGAGGATGTCAGCTTCGACAGGCCCGGCAATGCGCTTGACCACCATCCGACCTGGAAGCACGTCACCTGCCCGCAATGCGGGGCGAAGGCGGTGCGCGAAACCGATACCATGGACACCTTCGTGGATTCATCGTGGTATTTCGCGCGCTTCACCGATCCGTGGAATGAAACCGCGCCGACCACGCTACCGGTCGCGAACCGGATGATGCCGGTCGACCAATATATCGGCGGCGTCGAGCATGCGATTTTGCATCTGCTGTACAGCCGCTTCTTCACCCGCGCCATGAAGGCCACCGGGCATATCGGCATGGATGAGCCGTTCGCCGGCATGTTCACGCAGGGCATGGTGGTGCACGAGACCTACAGCAAGGCCGACGGGACCTATGTGACGCCGGCCGAGATCCGGATCGAGACCGTCGCTGACGGCCGCCGCGCCAGCCTGATGGCATCCGGCGAGGAAGTCACGATCGGCCCGATTGAGAAGATGTCGAAGTCGAAGCGCAATACCGTCGATCCCGACGACATCATCGCGACCTATGGCGCCGACGTCGCGCGCTGGTTCATGCTGTCGGACTCGCCGCCCGACCGCGACGTGATCTGGAGCGACGAGCGGGTGCAGGGCGCATCGCGCTTCGTGCAGCGGTTGTGGCGGCTGGTCAACGAATCCGCCGACATGGCCAGGACCGCGCCGGCGGCGCAGCCGGCGGCGTTCGGTGACGGCGCATTGGCGCTTCGCAAGGCGGCCCATGGGGCGCTGGAGAAGGTCTCCACCGGTATCGAAAAGCTGCATTTCAACGTCTGCCTGGCCTATATCCGGGAATTCGCCAATGCGCTGGGCGAGGGGCTGGGGCGTCAGGGCGAGCCGGTGCCGGATCTGGCGTGGGCGGTTCGCGAGGCCGCCGTTATCCTGGTTCAACTGTTCGCGCCCATGATGCCGCATCTGGCGGAGGAATGCTGGCAGGTGCTGGGCCAGCCCGGTCTGGTTTCGGAGGCCAATTGGCCTAAAATCGAACGCGATTTGCTGGTTGAGGATACCGTGACGCTCGTGGTTCAGGTCAACGGCAAGAAACGGGGTGAGGTCACGGTGGCCAGCCATGCCCAGAATCCGGAAATTGAGGCTGCCGTTCTGGCTCTTGATGCGGTAAAACAAGCCCTGGGCGGTAACGCTGTCCGCAAGGTAATCATTGTTCCCAAGAGGATCGTGAATGTCGTTGGCTAGGATCCGCATCGCCGCACGGCTTCTGGCCGTGGCCGCACTGGCGGCGTTAACGGCCGGCTGCTTTCAGCCGATGTATGCCGAACATGCCGATGGAACTCCCGGCCTCCGCGACAAACTGCTGGCGGTGGAAGTTCCGCCCGTGAGCAAGCCGAACGCCTCGCACGAGGCGCGGATCCAGGTGGCCATCCGCAATGCACTGGCATTCAAGCTCTACGGCAACGCCACCGGTGTGGCGCCGCTGTATCGTCTGGACCTGAAGTTCACGACCACCCGCTCGACGCTGATGATCGATCCCCTCACCGCGCTGCCGACCGACGAGGATTATGGCATCGATGCGCAATTCAACCTGGTCGAGATCGCCACCAACAAGACGGTGATGACCGGCACCACCTTCTCGCGGGTCTCCTACGATATTCCGGGCAGCTACCAGCGCTTTGCCCGCTACCGCGCCGTCCGCGACGCCGAGGATCGCGCCGCCGAGGAAATCGCCGAACATCTCCAGACCCGGCTGGCATCGTACTTCGCCACCGGGACCTAGCGACAAGCGCTCCACACACTTAACGTCGCCTGAGGAGCGCGCTCTTGCGCGGCTCGAACGATGGCCGCATCGTACTTATCTTCATCCTTCGAGTGGATAGAGCTAACGTGGTCGCGCTGCGTGGAAGAGAAATCGACGCCTTTCTGGCCCGGCCCGATCCGGGGCGTCCCATCATTCTGCTCTACGGTCCTGATGCCGGACTGGTGCGCGAACGCGCCGATGCGTTGCTGGCATCCGCCGTCGACGATCCCAACGATCCGTTTTCACTGGTAAGGCTGGATGGCGACGAACTCTCGGCCGAGCCATCGCGGCTGGTCGATGAGGCGATGACGATCCCGCTGTTTGGCGGTCGCCGCGCGATTCGCATCCGCGCCGGCTCGCGCAGTTTTGCCAGCGGCATCGACACGCTGGCCGATTCGCCGCTGAAGGATTGCCGCATCGTCATCGAGGCCGGCGAATTGCGGCCGGAATCGCCGCTGCGCAAGGCCTGCGAGCGCGCCAAGACCGCGGTCGCGATCGGCTGCTATCCCGATGGCGAGCGCGACCTTGCAAAATTGATCGACGATGAATTGCGGGTTTCGAATTTGCGCATCGCACCCGATGCGCGCGCGTCGCTGATGGCGTTGCTCGGCGGCGACCGTCAGGCCTCGCGTAACGAATTGCGCAAGCTGACGCTCTACGCCCACGGCAAAGGCGAGGTCACGCTCGAAGACGTGATGGCGGTGGTGGCCGACGCTTCCGAGCTCAAGATCGATCCGATCGTGGACGGCGCATTTGCGGGAAAGCCGGAGCTGGTCGAAACCGAATTTGCCAAGGCGATGGTCGCGGGCACCTATCCCGGCATGATTATTTCCGCGGCCCAGCGCCAGGCGGCGTGGCTGCACAAATCGGCCCTCGCGGCTGCCGAGGGAGCACCGGTAGCGACATTGCTCGACAGCGGTTTTCCGCGGCTGCATTTTTCGCGCAAGCCAAATGTCGAAACCGCGCTGCGCAATTTCAGCGCGGCGCGCCTGCTGACGATCATCGAACAACTCGCCTCGGCCGCGTTGGAAATGCGCAAACAGGCGTCGCTGGCTGCGGTCATCGCACAGCGCACGCTGCTGTCGATCGCGGTGAATGCAAAACGACGGGGGTAAGGCGAAGTTAGGCGCCCTTGTCCAGTCGCCGCACGATCTCATCGAGCTGATCGAGGTCGCGGTAGCGGATGTGCACGGTGCCGCCGGGATCGCGGTGATCGACATTGACCGCAAGGCCGAGCGCGTCGCTGACCCGCTTTTCCAACGCGATCGTGTCGGGGTCTTTCGTCTTGCCGCCACGCGCCTTTTGCGGTTTGCGAACCGGAACACCCTCGACGTGCGCCAGCGCCTCGGCCTGACGCACATTGAGGCCTTCATCGACGATGCGCTTGGCGGCCGCGGCCGGGTCGGGCACGCCGATCAGCGCCCGCGCGTGGCCGGCCGACAGCCTGCCCGATGCGATGTAGGCCTGCACCTCGGCCGGCAGTTTCGTCAGCCGCATCATGTTGGCGACGTGGCTGCGGCTTTTGCCGACGATCTTCGCAATCTCTTCCTGGCTGCGCTTGAATTCATCGGCGAGCGCGTGATAGCCCTGCGCCTCCTCCATCGCATTGAGATCTTCGCGCTGCACGTTTTCGATGATCGCGATCTCGAGCGCCTCGCTGTCGTTGACATCGACCGGCACGATCGGGACCTCGTGCAGGCTGGCGATCTGCGATGCGCGCCAGCGGCGTTCGCCGGCGATGATTTCGAAACGGTCCTGCGCGCCGCGCACCGGACGCACCACGATCGGCTGGATCACGCCGTGCTGCCGGATCGAATCGGCGAGCTCGGCAAGTTCAGCATCGGAAAAATCGCGGCGCGGATTACGCGGATTTGGTTTGAGAAATTCGATCGGCACCTTGCGCTGCGCACGCGGCCGATCCAGATGCGCGGCCTCGCCGCCGACATCCCCGATCAGACTTGCAAGACCGCGGCCCAGTCGCGAACGCGCTTCGTCGGCCATCGCCAGCTCCCTTGGATTCACTCACATCACTCCGGATTGGACGCTTATGTTCTCAATCATCCTTCGAGGCTCGGGGCGTCGCCCCTCGCACCTCTGGATGACGCTGCGGTTGCTGCCGTCGCCGCGAGGCGCCGTCGCTGACGTCCGTCGTCCTGAGATGCGAGCCGGCTTCGGCGCGCCTCGAAGGATGGTGGACTTATTCTTAGTTTGAGCATGATCTTTTCGGAAAACCGGTGTCCACTTTTCCGGACCATGCTCTAATGCGTGCGCAGCTCGCGCTCACGCTGGATGACTTCCGTTGCAAGCTTGAGATACGCTTCACTTCCGACGCATTTGAGATCGTAAACCAGTACCGGCTTGCCGTAGGACGGCGCCTCGGAGACGCGCACATTCCTCGGGATCATGGTGTTGTAGACCTTGGCTCCCATGAACTGCCTGACATCGGCGACAACCTGGTTCGACAAATTGT
>JAJYAH010000262.1 GCA_021779635.1 Pseudomonadota bacterium
CCTGACGGGCCTGGGCGCGGCGCGGACAAATCATGGATTCCGGCCTTCTCGCGCGAGGAACTGACTGACGCGGTGCACGACAACCTGCGCAATCTGGGCCTGGATGCACTCGACGTGGTCAACCTGCGCTGCATGTTCGATCCGCATCACCCCGCCGAGGGATCGATCGAGGCGCCGCTCACCGTGCTGGCCGATCTTCAACGCCAGGGCCTCGTGCGCCACATCGGGCTCAGCCACGTCACTCCCACGCAGGTCTCGGAAGGGCGCCGGATTTGCAAGATCGCGTGCGTGCAAAGCTATTACAATGTGGCGCATCGTGATGACGACGCCCTGATCGACGACCTTGCCCGCGACGGCATCGCCTATGTGCCGTACTTCCCGCTCGGCGGGTTCAACCCGCTGCAGTCGTCGACCTTGTTCGCCGTCGCTGCTCGCCTTGGTGTCACGCCCATGCAAGTCGCACTCGCCTGGCTGCTTCGCCGCTCGCCCAACATCCTGCTGATCCCCGGCACCTCATCTGTCCTGCACTTGCGGGAGAATCTCGCCGCGGCGGCGTGCGAGCTGCCGGACGATGCGATCAACGAGCTCGACGATGTGGCGAGTATCGTCGCTGCGTGATTTTTGGCTCCGACCTCATCCCGAGGAGCGGCGCAGCCGCGTCTCGAAGGATGGATACAAGACACAGACTCGCGGCCATCCTTCGAGTCGCGGCCAAGTGGCCGCTCCTCAGGATGAGGTCCTGACAACTAGATATTCAGCACCCGGCCATAGGCATCCAGCACCGCTTCCTTCATCATCTCCGACAGCGTCGGGTGCGGGAACACGGTGTGCATCAGCTCTTCTTCTGTCGTTTCGAGGTTCATCGCGACCACGTAACCCTGGATCAGTTCGGTGACCTCGGCGCCGATCATGTGCGCGCCGAGTAGTTGGCCGGTCTTCTTGTCGAAGATCACCTTCACCAGTCCCTGATCCTCGCCGAGCGCGATCGCCTTGCCGTTGCCGACGAACGGGAAGCGCCCGACGCGAATCTCGCGGCCGCCTTCTTTTGCTTTGGCCTCGGTGAGGCCGACCGAGGCGACTTGCGGATTGCAATAGGTGCAGCCGGGAATGAGATTCTTGTCCATGGCATGCGGATGCAGGCCCTTGATGGCTTCGACGCAGACCACACCCTCATGCTCGGCCTTGTGGGCGAGCATCGGCGGTCCCGCGACGTCGCCGATGGCGTAGATGCCGGGCACGCTGGTCTTGCCGTAACCGTCGATCACGACGCAGCCGCGGTCGGTTTTGACGCCGAGTTTCTCCAATCCCAGATTCTCGATATTGCCGACCACGCCGACCGCCGAAATCACCCGGTCGAATTCGACCGCTTGCTGCTTCTTGCCGTCGTCGATGGTGGCGACCACGCTGTCGCTCTTCTTCTCGAGCTTCGTCACCTTGGTGCTGGTGAGAATCTTGATGCCCTGTTTCTCGAACCGTTTGCGCGCGAGGCCCGCGATCTCGGCGTCCTCGACGGGAAGGATTTGCGGCAACACCTCGACGACCGTGACATCGGCGCCCATGGTGTGGAAGAACGACGCAAATTCGATGCCGATCGCGCCGGAGCCCACCACCAGTAGCGATTTCGGCATCTTCTCCGGCACCATCGCCTCGAAATAGGTCCAGATCAGTTTCTTGTCGGGCTCAAGCCCCGGCAGCACGCGCGGCCGTGCGCCGGTCGCTAGAATGATATGCTTGGCCTGATAGGCGCCCTCGCCCAGCGCGCCCTTCGGCGCCTCGACAGCGGATTTCTTCACGGTGATCTTGCCGGGGGCGTCGATCGCAGCCTCGCCCCAGATGATCGTCACCTTGTTCTTCTTCATCAGAAAGCCGACGCCGTCATTCAGGCGTTTCGACACCCCGCGCGAGCGCTGCACCACGGCTTTCGCGTCGAACGAGACGTTCTCGGCCGACAGCCCGTAATCCCTTGCGTGCTGCATATAATGAAAGATTTCCGCCGAACGCAGCAGCGCCTTGGTCGGGATGCAGCCCCAATTCAGGCAGATGCCGCCGAGATAGGATTTCTCGACAATGGCGGTCTTGTATCCGAGCTGCGCGGCGCGAATGGCGGTGACGTAGCCGCCGGGTCCGGAGCCGATGATGATGATGTCGAAGGATGTATCGGCCATACCAGGCTCCCGTTAGCTCAAAACAGTGGTAGTGCCGCGCGCGCGACGTTTCAATGGTTTGTGGAGGGTGCTTCCGCAGCCGCGGTCTGCCGAGACAGATAGCTATGCAGGATCAGCCATTGCACCAGCGCAACCGCCCACAGCGGCACGAACATCTGCACCGCGCCAACCGCTTCCCGCAGCCAGTGGATGCGGTAAATGCCATTGTTGACGACGCCGAGGAAGACAACCAGCAGCGGCGCCAGCAACAGAATGGAAAGCGCGCGCTTCAGATGGTGTGCTCGATCTTTGCGCCAGAGCGCCAACCCGTAGAGCAAAATGCTCAGGATCAGATAGACCGCGATCAATAGCGCGCGGAAGGCCTCGCCGAGACCACGGCCGGCGGCGTCATCCCAATCCGGCAGCAGCGATACTGCCGCATAGGCCAGCACGCCGGCGATGGCCGAGGCGACAAAAGCCAGGATCAAAAACCCCGCAAGCCGCATGATCGCCCTTGCTACCGATGAACGACGCTGGGCCTATGCATATTGCAACGAAACCCGTACCAGCGGCATTTCACACCACCATCATGACCGGATTTTCGATCAGCATCTTGAAGGCCCCGATCAGTTCGGCGCCGAGCGCACCGTCGACCGCACGGTGATCGCAGGACAGCGTTACGCTCATGATCTGCGCGATCTCGATCTTGCCATTCTTCACAATGGCGCGCTCCTCGCCGGTGCCGACCGCAAGGATGGTGGCATGCGGCGGATTGATCACGGCGGTGAAATCCTTGATGCCGTACATGCCGAGGTTGGAAACGGCGGTGGTGCCGCCCTGATATTCCTCGGGCTTGAGTTTGCGCGCCCGTGCTCTTGCTGCGAAATCCTTCATCTCGGCCGAAATCGCCGAGATCGGCTTGGTTTCGGCCTTGCGGATGATCGGCGTGATCAGGCCGCCGGGCATCGCAACGGCGACGCCGACGTCGGAATGCTTGTGCTTCAGCATGCCGCCATCGGTCCAGCTGACATTGGCGTTGGGAATCCGCTGCAGCGCGATCGCCAGCGCCTTGATCACGAAATCATTGACCGAAAGCTTGTACGCCGGCTTGCCGTCCTTGTCCTTGGGTGCCGCGGCGTTGATCTCCTCGCGGGCCTCGACCAGCTTGCCGATGTTGCAGTCCATCGTCAGATAGAAATGCGGAACGGTCTGCACCGATGCGGTCAGCCTCTGGGCAATCGTGCGGCGCATGCCGTCGTGCGGGATCACCTCGTAGCTCCCGTCTTCGAACAGCGCGCGGATCTGCTTGTCCGACATTGAGGGCGCAACCGCACCCCCGGGCGCGATCGATGGCGCGCCGGCGGGCGCGGCCGCGGGTGCCTTGAGCCCCTTGCCGGATTTGGCTTCCTGGACATCGCGCGCGATCACGCGGCCATGCGGTCCGGAACCGGTGATGCGCGCAAGCTCGATGCCGGCTTCCCTGGCGAGGCGGCGGGCCAGCGGCGAGGAGAAGATGCGGGCATGGCCGTTGGCCCCCTCACCCGCCGCCTTCGGCGGCGACCTCTCCCCACCGGGGAGAGGTGAAGGAGGCAAAGTCGATGGCGCGGCGGTCTTTTCGTTTTGTGCAGCGGCAAGCTCGGTAGCGGCAGTGCGCGCTCCCTCTCCCCTCTGGGGAGAGGGTTGGGGTGAGGGGGAAGCGGCAGCAGTGACTTTTTCTGCACTCGCAGCGGCGGGTTTCGGCGGCGCGCTTGCAGCGCCCGCCCCCGCCGCCTTCACGTCCTCGCCATCGCCAGCCAGAACCGCGATCACATCGTTGACCGGCACATCCTGCGTGCCTTCGGCCACCACGATCTTTGCCAGCGTGCCTTCATCGACCGCCTCGACCTCCATGGTCGCCTTGTCGGTCTCGATTTCCGCGATCACATCGCCTGACTTGACCCTGTCGCCCTCTTTCTTGAGCCATTTCGCAAGATTGCCCTTCTCCATCGTCGGCGACAGCGCGGGCATCAGAATGTTGATCGGCATGATGACCTCACAGGATATTCTTGCTGGTTATCTTCCATCCGCAGGGAAGCCAACCAAAGACCGTTTGGGTGTCATGGGCACCCGATGAAAAATCGAGGATCCGCCTCAATTGCCGATGTCGCCTTGCCAAAGGCGTTCGTTAGCAGGAATCGATCGCCATGATTTCATCATGTTGATCGATCTTTCGTCCTCGAGATCGATGTAGGGAACGCCCAATTGGGTCAGGATGTCCTTGCTTCCCGGGAAAGTCACGGACTCGCCGATAACAAGGAGCGAAAGCTTGAAAAGACCGACCGCGCCCGCACACATCGAACAGGGCGACAACGTGGTATACATGACGGTGTCATGAAACGGGATCAGCCCGGCGTTGCGCATGCATGACATCTCGCCATGCAGAATGACGTTCTGCTCTTGCACCCGGCGATTGTAGCCCCGCGCGATGATCTTCCTGTCGCGCGTCAGCACCGCCCCGATCGGAAGTCCACCCTCGGAGATGCTGATCTGCGCCTCGCGGATGGCTTCGGCCATGAATTCAAAATGATAGGGTTCAACGGGCACAGGTCACGCCTCGGTTCCGGGCTAGCGATAACAGACGGCTTTGGCGGCCGCGACCACTTCGGCCACCGACGGCAATGCGAGCTTTTCGAGGTTGGCCGCATAGGGCATCGGCACATCCTTGCCCGAAACCCGCGCCACCGGTGCATCGAGATAATCGAAGGCGTGCTCCATGATCCGTGCGGCGATTTCGGCGCCGACGCCGTTTTGCTGCCAGCCCTCCTCCACGGTGACGGCCCGGCCCGTCTTCCTCACCGAGGCGACGATGGTATCGGTGTCCATCGGGCGCAGCGTGCGCAGGTCGATGATTTCGGCCTCGATGCCTTCCCTGGCCAGCTCGTCGGCGGCCCTCAGCGCATAGGACATCCCGTTCGACCACGACACGATGGTGACATGACCGCCTGATCGCACGATCCGCGCCTTGCCGATCGGAATCACATAATCGTCGAGCTTTGGCACCTCGCCGGAATGGCCGTACAGCATTTCGTTTTCGAGGAAGATCACCGGATTGGGATCGCGGATCGCGGCTTTCAGCAGGCCCTTGTAGTCGGCGGCCGAAAACGGCGCGATCACCTTGAGGCCGGGGACTTGCGAATACCAGGCCGAGTAATCCTGGCTGTGCTGGGCGGCGACGCGGGCGGCGGCGCCGTTCGGTCCACGGAATACGATCGAACACCCCATCTGGCCGCCGGACATGTACAGCGTCTTGGCCGCGGAGTTGATGATCTGGTCCATCGCCTGCATGGCGAAATTGAAGGTCATGAATTCCACGATCGGCTTCAACCCGGCCATCGCCGCGCCGACGCCAATCCCGGTAAAGCCATGCTCGGTGATCGGCGTGTCGATGACACGCGTGGCGCCGAATTCCTGCAGCAGGCCCTGACTGACCTTGTAGGCGCCCTGATATTCCGCGACTTCCTCACCCATGATGAAAACATCGGGGTCGCGCCGCATCTCTTCGGCCATGGCGTCGCGCAACGCTTCACGGATGGTCATGGTCACCATCTCGGTGCCTTCGGGCACTTCGGGATCGGGCTCGGTGGCTGCTTTCGGCGCCGCTGGCGCCTGCGGCGCACTGATCGCCGGCTTGCCTTCGCCGACCGGCGCGCGCGACTCGGCAACCTCCTCCGCGACATCGGGCGCGGGCGTGGTCGCCTTCGGAGCCGGCGGCTTGGCTGGTTCCTTGCCGAGATCGGCCGCGCTCTCGCCATCGGCCAGAATGGTCGCGATCGGGGTGTTGACCGCGACGTCGGCGGTGCCTTCGGGGATCAGTATCTTGCCAAGGGTGCCCTCATCGGTGGCCTCGACTTCCATCGTCGCCTTGTCGGTCTCTATCTCGGCGATGACATCGCCGGACTTGATCGCCTCGCCCTCCTTCTTCAGCCATTTTGCAAGGTTGCCCTTCTCCATGGTCGGCGACAGCGCAGGCATCAGCACTTGAATGGGCATAGTGGCTCCGGAGATTTACGCTTTGGTCTCTTCAGGCGTGCGCGCTCAGCGATAGACATCGGTGTAGAGTTCAGCCGGTTCGGGCTCGGGGTCGTGCTGCGCGAAGTCGGCGGCCGCATTGACGATCTCGCGCACTTCGGCGTCGATGGCCTTCAAATCCTGCTCGCTCATCTTTGCCGCCAGCAACCGGTTGCGGACCTGCTCGATCGGGTCCTGATCGTGCCGTACCTTGTCGACCTCCTCGCGGGTGCGATATTTCGCCGGGTCCGACATCGAATGGCCGCGGTAGCGGTAGGTCTGCATTTCCAGGATGAAAGGCCCCTTGCCGGCGCGGCACCATGCGACCGCCTTGTCGCCCGCGGCCTTGACCGCGCGGACGTCCATGCCGTCGACCTGCTCGCCCGGAATGTTGAAGGAGATGCCGCGCTTGGAAAAATCGGTCTGGGCGGACGAACGCGTCACCGACGTGCCCATCGCGTAACGATTGTTCTCGATGACGTAGATCACCGGGAGCTTCCACAGCTCCGCCATGTTGAAGCTCTCGTAGACCTGGCCCTGGTTCGAGGCCCCGTCGCCGAAATAGGCCACGCTGACAAAATCGTTGCCCCGATAGCGATTAGCGAAGGCCAGTCCGGTGCCGAGCGAAACCTGGGCGCCGACGATGCCATGGCCGCCGAAGAAATTCTTCTCCTTGCTGAACATGTGCATGGAGCCGCCCTTGCCCTTGGAATAGCCGCCATGGCGGCCGGTCAGTTCGGCCATCACACCTCTGGCATCCATTCCGCAGGCCAGCATGTGGCCGTGGTCGCGGTATCCGGTTATGACCTGATCGCCTGGTTTCAAGGCCATCTGCATCCCGACAACGATGGCTTCCTGGCCGATATAGAGATGGCAGAAGCCGCCGATCGCGCCCATGCCGTAGAGCTGGCCGGCCTTTTCCTCAAAGCGCCGGATCAAGAGCATGTCGCGCAGCGCGCCCAACTCCTGATCTCTGGTGAATTCCAAGGGCTTGCTGGCACCGTTTCCTGTTTTTTCTCCGCTCTTTTCCTGAGCGACGCTTTTTTTCGGTGCGGCCATGGCAATTCCGGATGAGAGAGAGTGGCTAGCCCTCTCTATCCCAACTCAAACCGCCGTGAAAGGATTGCGTGACCCTTAAGAAATTTCGCTATGCCGCAGTGCAACGCGACGTGAAATTTTCGAATCCAATTCCGGCGTGTTTTGAAATTAGCGGGATGGGATCAGCTTAAGTCTGAGGCAACCTCAGTCCGGATTGGTGAGCCGAACCAGATCGTGCGGATTGGCGTAATCCAGCTGATAGCGCGCCCGCTCGTCGAGCATATCCGGATCGACCCGATCGGATCGCAGCAGCGAGACACGCTGCTCACCTTTGGCGCGCTCCTGCTTCAGCCGCGCCAGCTCTGATGTCAGCGCGATGATCTCCTGATCGAGCTCCTGGCGCGCGTTCAGCCCATACTTGCCGGTATACGCGTTGACGCCGAAATAGCCGACCATCCCCGCTGCCATCGTATAGAGGGCAAGCCCGGTAAGCAGGGATTTGAGGCGGCTGCGAGAGACCATAACTCACAAGATGCGACGGTCCGGTTAATGGAATCCTAAGACACAGCCGCCCCCTTCACACCCGCCGTTTGTTTCGGACTATCTGTGGTGTCTCTCGACGAAGACGGCAAAGGCGTCGATGTATTGCTTCAGCACCTGCTGCAGCGATTCCTTGATGAGACTGCCCTTATCATCAAACGCGTCGCCGACATTGTTCAGATACATCTCCGGCTGCTGCATAATCGGTCCCGAGATGCCCGGCAGGACATTCTGCAGGGTCTTGGCGGCGCTCACGCCGCCGAGTGGACCCGGCGAATTGCTGATAATGCCGGTCGGCTTGCCATTGAAAGAGCTTTTGCCGTACGGCCGGGATCCGACGTCGATCGCGTTCTTCAATACGCCTGAAATCGCACGATTGTATTCGGGCGTGACGAACAGCACCGCGTCAGATGCCTGCAGCATCTCGCGAAACTTCACCCAATCCGCCGGGGGTGCGGCTTCGAGATCCTGATTGAAGAACGAAATGCCGTGCAAGGTGACGACATTGAGCTTCAGCGTATCGGGCGCAAGCTTCGCTAGCGCGTTGGCGATCTTGAGGGAGAAGCTCTCTTTGCGAAGGCTGCCGACGATGACGGCAACGCTGTACGGGGTGGGCATGGAGATATCCTCTGCTGAATTCGGTAGCGGCGCGGCTTTCGCGCGCAACTTCCTAGGCAGTTTTCGAAAAAGATGCAAGTGCATGCATTGGCGCTTGGTGGATCCGGCGAGGATTTGCTCGTTTGTCCGGGGGTAGTGGCCACGCCCACTACAGCCCGAGGACAGACAAAAACCGAGCCATCACGGC
>JAJYAH010000263.1 GCA_021779635.1 Pseudomonadota bacterium
GCCCGCTGAACCGCAGCGGCGGTTGGCGACGCCTCAATGTCGCGATCACCCGCGCGCGACGGGAGATGCTCGTCTACGCGTCTTTCCCACCCCACCTGATCGACAAGAATCGAACTTCCGCCAGCGCTGTCCACGATCTGAAGAGCTATCTGGAATTTGCCGAACGCGGTCACCGCGCTCTTGGCGAGCGGGTGGCTGGCTCGCT
Organism: Pseudomonadota bacterium; assembly: GCA_021779635.1. The sequence goes on from JAJYAH010000263.1 coordinate 206, forward strand.
CGGTGGCTATGACTCGCCGTTCGAACAGGCGGTAGCGCGTGGGCTTCGTGACAAGGGCTGGACACCGGTCACCCAGATCGGCGTGTCGCGCTTCCGCATCGACCTCGGTATCGTGCACCCGGACCGTCCGGGCGACTATCTAGCAGGCGTCGAATGCGACGGCGCCACCTATCATAGTGCCGCCACTGCTCGGGACCGCGACATGGTCCGCGAGTCGATTCTCGGCGAGTTGGGCTGGAAGCTGCTCCGGGTCTGGTCGACCGATTGGTGGATCGACGCCACAGGGGCGCTCGAGCGGCTCGATGCCGGTTTGCGTGGTCTGCTGGCGGAATCGCGCGCGGACGCCGACGCCCGCAAAGAGGCCAGCGCGCAAGTCCCACAGGGACACCGGCGCGAGGCGCCAGAGGCGAATCTGAAAACGCAAGACGGGACAGAGACCAGCACAGTGGAGCCAGTTCGCTTGGAGCTGTCGCACGAGCCCCACTTTGCTGCTCAAGCAACCTCAGCCGCGGCCGAGAAGGTGTACGAGGCGCAGCGGAGGGGCGCTCCGCTTTATCGTGCGACGGACTTCAGCGACATGGTGGCCGATCTTGTACCGGACCGCTTCCAGGAACCTTCCTACGCCGATGTGCTAAGGGCGATGATTCGGCGAGTGCTGGACGAAGAGAGCCCGATCCGGGACACGCTGCTTGTGGAGCGGATTGCCAGAGCGCATGGTTTCCAGCGATCCGGCAGGCTGATCCGTGAGCGGGTTATTTCGCTCGCGCGTCAGGAAGGGTCGTTTTACACCGACACGGCGGGGTGCACCTTCGTGTGGCCGCGGAATTGTAATCGGGATGCATGGGATATGGCGCGCGCTCCGGCAGGCGATGACGATATCCGCGGGATAGAAGACATTCCCTTGGAGGAGCTTGCGATCGCGCTGCGCCAATCATCGGGCGACGAGGTTGAGACGGTGCGCTACTTTGGCGTAAGGCGGTTGACCGCCCACGCACGTGAGAGGCTTAGGAGGGCAGCTGGTGCCGTCGGATAGGGGTGGCGCTCCTTATGAGCTGTGCACCGGCGTGGCATGCGCTGGTCAGCGCTGGGGGCAGCTTGCTCCTTAGAGGCCAATCAGTGGCTTGAGTGTGAATGCTGAGCTAAATATGACTCCGCCCGCCGAGATGTGAGCCTGTTTCCCTCGCGCCCTCCCTCGGGCCGCCAAGGTGGAAGACGCTTCCTATGGTTCAGCGTCGGCGGATTTGTTCTCCTTTTAAAAACCGACAAGCGCCCGAAATCCAGGGAGGGCGGTCAAGGTCTGAGCCAACTCCTTGATTTGACAGAGAGTTCTTGAGGGAGCCCATCGTGAGGGACATTTTGACGGCCAATTTCCTCATCGGTTCCAATTGACTTCGTTAGTCAGCCCTGCAGCGCCGGTAGTGTAGAACTTACGCCCCCGCAATGCCCATGTTCATTCTGCCCTAACGTGGACTAAGCCGCCGGCACAAGGTCACGTGTCACGAAGGGTGGCGACGTCAGGATGAGGACACCTCCTCCAGGGATTTCACCCGCACCGGCGCGCGGTTGGGCAGGCGGACGATCACCTCCAGCTCGCCACCAATGGCTTCGACATAACTACGCAAAGTCGACAGATACATGTCGGTCTGCTTTTCGATCTTGGACACGGCCGGCTGACTGATCTTGAGGGTCTTGGCGATCTTGGCCTGCGACTTCGCCGAAATCCGCCGCAGCGCCTTCAGCGATTCGACCTCATTGACCAGCTCTTCAAACCGCTTATCCAGCGCCGTGCGCCGCTTGGCGGGCAGGGCGTCCAACACGTCTTTCAGAGGTACCGGCATCCTTTCATCCAATCCGCCCAAGATGGGCCTTGTATCGAGCGTCGGCCGTCGCGATCAACCGTTTGTAGAACCGCGCCTGACTGACCCCGCTCTTATTGCCGGCCACCAGCAAGATCGCCTTGCGCTTCGGATCAAAAGCAAAGGCGACACGCCAGACACCATCCTCGGCCCGGAAGCGCAGTTCCTTCATGTTGGCGAATTGCGAACCGCCCAGCGTGTCCACATGTGGGCGGCCAAAATTCGTCCTGCGCGGCTTCCGTCAGCGCCAGCCCCAGTCGGCGCTGCGCAAAAACTGTCTGCGACAATGGAATGCGCTGCCGGGGCTCGTTTCCTTAAGGAGGAACTCCATACCGATCCGCAGCGAATCAATCGCGCTTTCGTAGATCGCGTTGAAGATTTCATCCTTCGAGGCTGCTTGGCTGCTCATGTGTCCATCAAAAACGTTACCATCACGCCAGCCAGCTTTATGGCGAGGTGCGCAGATTGCGCGGTCGGTCGCATCGGTTTTCCGCCTTGAAGGACGCCATGACAACTATCTTCTGCTTCGTTCGCGCGGCTCATACGGCCTTTTCCAACTCTCTCCCGCCGTCAACTTGATGCCGTCCGGCTGATAGCCATCTGACATGAACACATCTCGCTGCTCAATCGCCAAATGTTTTGCTTGCGACCACTGGCCTTGCTGAAGCAGGTGCAAGACTTTGGGATGAATTTCGACCTTCACGTCCGCCTGTTCGCGCTCGGCAACCATCGGTTCTGAACCGGTATCCGAGGCAAGACTCAGAGCCGGTTCATAGTAGTAGCGCCATTCTGCCTCTGGTCCTGGCAATTCGATGGCGTCCCTTGAGTCCGGCTCCGGGTCGCGCCAGTAGAACTCAAGCACGTTCGACCGAAAGAACGCGAATGAACCGACTTGCAAAGAGCAATTGCGCCCATTGACCGAAACAAGCCTCTGCGCCTGAGCTTTGGCCTTTGACTTGTCGGTCGATGAAGGAACGGACGAACGGCCCTTGCTTTCGAAGGCATTCCAGTTACCGTGGTTGTCTTCGCCTACAAGATCGGGACGCGAACGCCCAAGAGTGACTGGGTTCAGGACGGGACGAAAAACGTCCAGATGCAGAAGCCAAGGTGTAACCAACAGGCGCGAAGCGAACAGCTTGCAAAGGGTCATGCCCAAGAAATAGCTCACCATCCCCTTCTCGGTTGGATCGAGTGCGGCGAAGGCATCTGTCCTGCAAAGGTATCCGTTCCAATTTTGCTCGACGGCCATTCGAACCAACGCCAATCGGAAGATGGCTTAGTGAAACGACGGCTCGCCATAACGGAAGACGTGATAGGTGCTCGGGCGCCCGATTGTGATCGCGGCCCATAGAAGCTCGTCCCACGAGGTAGAGAGGGTGCCGGATCGAAACGAATAGGATGCCGGGAAGGCACGACTGCGATAGTCGATGCGTAGCGTCATTCCGCCGCCTCCAGTTCGCAGTCATTGGCCGGCTCGAGGGCCTCGGCGAGAAGGGCTTCGAGCAGGCGGCGGCGGGTGTCGTCGGCGGTGGCGAGGCTTGCCTCCAGCCGGTCGCAGAGCGCCATCAGCGCATCGGCCTTGGCGACGATGCGGTGCTGCTCGGCGAGCGGCGGGAAGGGTATCAAAGCTTCCGCCAGCTTGCCCGCTGAAAGTTGAGGCGTCGCGCTACCACTAGATAGAAGCGCAATTTGTTCCGAAAAGTGGTCGGACCTCATATACGTTATTAGGTAGGGCACAGTGGCGCGATCCACGCACCGAATGATCAGCAATTGAGCGTTGATGAAGCCCGTTTTGATATCGCCGCAGGCCTCGAACAAACCGAACTTCCCCACTGAACCGCGAAGCGTAATGAGAACGTCTTGATCTTGCAGTTTTCCGCTGCGCAGTGAATCGAATTGTGCGCGAGTGATGAAATCAAGATTCGTGAATTGTAGCCGGTAGCCAGATAGGTTCTTGGTGCTGAAGAACGGAACTCCTTCGGCTTTAATATCCGATCCGCTCGGATAATTTGAGCTCCTGTCCCCATTCTCGAAGCTCGAAATCCGACCGAGCGGCGATAAACTCCAAGCGGAAGGCAATCTGACGTCATCGGCCGATTCCCGACTATTTCTTATCTTCTTCGGATGTGCCTTCGCGATCCGCTTGAGCAATTCCGACGCCGGTTCGTCGTTCGGGTCTTGCGGCACCAGCTTGCCGCGGACAGCCAGGTTGAGGATGGTCTGCCGCAACTGCTTGATCTGATCGGCACGTGCGGTGAGCGCCGGCAGGGCGTCGAGCGCGAAGCGGGCATCGGCCTGAAAGGTTTCGGAATCGGGCGCGTTGAGGCGGGCGAGGCTCGCCGCCGCGAGCTTGTCGCGCGTCGCCTCGCGCGTGGCCCGCGCCGCCTCCAGCCGGTCGCACAGGGCCATCAGTTCATCGACCTTGGCGACTATGCGGTGTTGTTCGGCGAGCGGTGGGAGGGGGAAAAAAAGATTCGACAGCGTTTCCTTTTTTAGGTTGTTGATGCCGATCCCTCGACTTCCCTCAGAGATGCTCTCCCGATAGAGATCGCTCTGTAGGAAGACGCGTACTATGCCTTGCAAGGATTGATCGAACAGCCGGATCGCTCCGCAGAACCCGCCAAACGCCTCCCGAAAGTCATCAGGGACGAACGCGGCCTTACCAACCAAGTTCTTGCTCCCGCTCGACAGCGCGATCATGAAGTCGCCGGACCTTAGAAATTGATCCGCGGAAACGCAGCTCTCTTTGACATACACAGGTTCATCGTGCGTCAACATCGTGCCAATATTGGTCGCCCGAAGGACAGGAATGAACCCGGCGCTCGGCGCTTGTGCCACGTCTGACTTTGAATACGTTACACCACGAACGAGCTGATGGACCTCACCGAAGGCGACCCAGATCCAGTTGTCCGGCAGTTCGAATGGCGGCTCCGCTAGCTCTGGATATCCTTCTCTGCCGTTCCTGATCTTCCCCGCCTTCACCAGCCGCGTCTTTTCGGCCGCGATCCGCTTCAGCAGTTCGGCCGCCGATTCGTCGTTGGGGTCCTGTGGCACCAGTTTACCGCGCACCGCCAGATCGAGAATGAAGCGGCGCAGCCTTGCAATCGCGTCAGGCGCGTCAGCGATCTTCTCGTAATGCTCCAGCAGGCGTTCGGCATTCATCGCGCGATCGCCTCCGCCAAGATCGCCTTCAATCGGTCGCGTAAGCGCGCCGTCTCGGCCTCAGCGGCCACAAGATCGGCGAGCAGCGTTTCCGGGTCGCCGTGATCGTCGGCCACCGTGTGCGGGTTCTTGATGTCGAGATTGTAGCCGCGCGCCTTCACCTCCTCGGCCGTCACCTTCCATGCGAACGGACCTTCATCGCGCGCCTTGCGTTTCGGCCCGCCCCACCAGTCGATGCAGCCTTGCAGATGCTCCAGGCGGATCGGCTTGGTTATCGAATAGGCTTTCTGGCCCTCGGGCACGCGATGTTCCCAGAACCAGATGTCTTTCGTCGGCTCGCCTTTCTCGAAGAACAGGAGATTGGTGCCGATCGAGGCATAGGGCTTGAACACCGAATTGGACAGGCGGACGATGGTGTGCAGGTTGCACTCCTGCATCAGGTGCTCTTTCAGCCGCGTCTTGACGCCCTCGCCGAACAGCGTGCCGTCCGGCAGCACCACCGCGGCGCGTCCGCCGGGCTTCAACAGGCGGATGATGAGGGCGAGGAACAGATCGGCCGTCTCGCGCGTGCGGAAGTGCGCCGGGAAGTTCTGTTCGATGCCGTCCTCCTCGCGCCCGCCGAACGGCGGATTGGTCAGCACGATGTCCACGCGGTCGCTCTGCGTATAGCTGATGTAGGGCCGCGCCAGCGTGTTGTCGTGGCGCACGAAGCTCGGGTCCTCGATGCCGTGCAGCAGCATGTTGGTGACGCACAGCATGTGCGGAAGCTGCTTCTTCTCCACTGCCCGCAGGGCACCTTGCATCTTTGCTTCGTGTTCGGGCCGCTTCACGTAGCGCTTGCGCATGTGGTTGATGGCGCCGGTCAAGAAGCCGCCGGTGCCGCAGGCCGGATCAAGCAGGATTTCACCCGGCTTCGGATCGATCATCTGCGTCATGAAGGCGGTGACGGCGCGCGGCGTGTAGTATTCTCCGGCATTGCCGGCCGATTGCAGGTCGTTCAGGAGCTGCTCGTAGAACTCGCCGAAGTCGCGGCGCTCCTTGAGGTCGTTGAAATCAACCTCGTTGATGCGGTTGATGACCTGCCGCATCAACTGGCCGGACTTCATGTAGTTGTAGGCGTCCTCAAACACGTCGCGCACGACGCGCTGGCGGTCGCCTTGCTTGTTCGAGACGGTGAGGTTCTTCAGCGCAGGAAACAGCTCGTCATTGACGAAGGTTTGCAGCTCCTCGCCCGTGATGCCTTCCGGGTCGGCCGCCCAAGTGCGCCACTGGTATTTCTTCGGAATCGGCGAGCGGTAGTCGTCTTTCGCCAGTTCCAAATCCTGATCCTGATCGTCGATGATCTTGAGGAAGAACATCCAGCACAACTGGCTGATGCGTTGGGCGTCGCCATCGACACCCACGTCCTGGCGCATGATGTCCTGAATGGATTTGACGGTGGTGCGGACGATCATGGCGCCTCCTTAAGCGTTTCTTTGATCTCCTTCGTGATGTCGAGAAGGCGATCGCGGTGTTCTTTGGGATAGAGGGCCTCGTCAGGCACACGGGGGAAGTTCTTGCTCTTCCATAGTCTGACCGGATCAAATCGAAACTTAGCGATCAGTCGCCGGCCAAAATCCATCTCATAGTAAGAGTAGTGCGCATTTTGCTCGTAGTCGGCGATCTCGGGATACTCGCCGAGTAGATAGCCTTCCTGAAGGTGTGGTCGGACGGCTTCGGGCGGACAGGCACTTGAAAGACGAACAACCTGAAGACCAGCCTCGGCGCTTGCCGTCACCGCCCCACTCAGGCTTGGAACGCCGAGAACAAAGACGAAGGCCGCATTGGAACGGTTGTTCAATGAGGCGAATGAGGCTGCGATGCGGAGCGATTGCGTCACATCGAAGAGAGGCGTCGGGCAAACCTCGTAATGTTGCAATATCGCCCACCGAATGGTGCGATGACGTTTCAAACGCTCAGGCCCTTGTAGGCTTGCCGCGACATACCGTGTGACGAGCTCCTCTTCGGCCCTGCGAAGGGTCTTGAACCTCTTTTCCAGGTCCGCTTGTGTCGGAGGTCGCTTACCGTTCAGACGGAACAGCCCGGCCTTTAGCATGCTGTTCCCCTTTACGGTTTTGTAGTCGGACGCCTGCCCCCTGAAGAGCAGGACATGATCCCGATTGAGGAACTGAAGCTCGGCGACCATCTTCGCGAGTTCGAAATAGGTGCCGACGACATGCCCATCTGCACGGCGGATTTGTGCATTAGAAGCTGAGCGCGCCGTGGTCTGCGTGTCGAAGTAGGACCATATCTTTTGACTGTCGATCTTCTCCATGCCGATTCACGCCACATCCGTATAGAGGGATGCCTGGAGTTCATGGACAGCGGCGACGAAGCCGTTCTTTCCGCCGAAGGCGCGAACGAGTTCGACGCGGGTGCCGAGCGCGCTGAGCGGCGGGATCGTCAGCACGTTGGTGTCGTCGAGATTGAGCACGCCCTCGTCGGCATACTTGGCGAGCAGGGCGTCGAGCACGGCGCGCGCCTGGCCTCCGTATTTGGTGAAGACGTCGCGCTTCTTGACGTTCTCCGCGCGCTCGCGCCGCGTCAACGGCTTCTTGTCGAAGGCGACGTGGCAGATAAGGTCGAACGGGTCGAGGGTCTTACCCAATTCCTCGGCGATCGGATCGAGCGGCAGGCCTTCGGCTTCCAGTTCCTCGACGATCGCCTGCTTGCGGTCCGCCGCCTTCCAGCGCTTGAGGAAATCGTCGAGGCTGGCGAAGCGATTCTTCAGCGCCTTTTTTGTGAAATCGCGCAGGGATTCGGTGACGAGTTTGCCGTGCTCGTCGAGATATTCGACGCGCTCGGCGATGATGGTGGCGCCGACGCCATCGACATAGACCTTCTTCTGCGGGCCGCCGGGCGGCAACGTCAACCAGGGCTGATCGACGATGGTTTCGTCGGCGCCGGGCGTTTCGGGCAGCGGCGTGCCGTCCTCATCGGACGGCAGCACGTCGTCGGGCGGCGCAACGGGATCACCTGCGCCGGGCTCGTATATCTGCACCGGCTCGCCGTCGAAATCGGGGTCGGCGAAATGGCTGGTGGCGCCGCGGAAATCGATCAGCGTGAAATAGAATTTGTGCGTGTCCTCGTGCACGCGCGTGCCGCGGCCGACGATCTGCTTGAACTCGGTCATCGAGTTCACGTCCCGATCGAGCGCGATTACCCGGCAGGTCTGCACGTCCACGCCGGTCGAGAGCAGCCGCGAGGTCGTCACCAGCACCGGATATTTGGATTCCGGGTCGATGAAATTGCCGAGTTCGGCCTGGCCTTCCTGATCGCCGCCGGTGATGCGCATGACATA
>JAJYAH010000264.1 GCA_021779635.1 Pseudomonadota bacterium
GAGAGAGGGCGATGTGCCTGGTTTCCTCGATCGGCTGGACGATCTGATCGCGAAATATTCGAACGAAGCGCCGGGCGTCACTCACCGATGATCTTGACCAGCGCCCGCTTGCGCCGGCCGCCGTCGAATTCGCCATAGAAAATCTGCTCCCAGGGGCCGAAATCCAGCTTGCCGCGGGTGATGGCGACCACGACCTCGCGTCCCATGACCTGGCGCATTATATGGGCGTCGGCGTTGTCCTCGCTGACGCGGTTGCGCCAACAGCCCGAAACCGTCGTCCAAGCGCCAACAGGATCTGCCGACCGGAAGCCGAAGGTCAGCCAAACGGGCTCGAAACCTGTTGAGGGTACAAAAAATCTTGGAAAAGGTGGCGCGCCACGACAGGCGATGATGACAACTACGTTTACGCCATAGCCCTATGAACGGTAAATCGTTTGGGGTGCGGCACTGCCTCGTTCACCGGGCCGATTTTGTATCAGGAACATTGCGTATCATTCCAGGGTATACCCAAGCGCCCGATATCCCGTTCGTCGCTTTGCCGCCATTCGCGCCAACATGGGCACCGCTTCATCGACGTAATCGACGACGACAACCTCGGTCTTTCCGCCATGTTGGCGATGCAGGCGACCAACATACTGGGCCAGAGTGCCTTTCCAGGAAATGGGCATCGTCAGGAAGAGCGTGTCGAGTCTGGGGTCGTCGAAGCCTTCCCCGATGTAGCGTCCGGTCGCCAGGATGAGGCGTTCTTCATCGTCAGGCACACGCAATGCTGTCTCGGACACCCTCCGTTCGGCGGCCGACATCCCGCCCCGAAGGACAACCAGATGGCGCACAAAGCGCGAGAAGCGGCGTTGCAGATATTCGAGATGGTCCTTGCGTTCAGTCAGCACGAGCGGCGAGCGTTTCGCCTCCAGCGCTTTGAGCACATCGTCGAAAATCAAGTCATTGCGCGGCTCGTCCTGGGCGAGGGCGGCATAGACCGCCGGCATGGCGGGGCGGTCGGAGGCCGCTAAAGGCGGCGGCAACTGAAATTTTGTCGCCCTATGCTTGGCGCGGTGAGCAACGCCTCGTTCGGCAGCTTGCGCGCGAGCGTCAACGCGGTGTCTCACGGGGCCGCACTGCATAAAGATGATGGGATGGTGCCCGTCCTTGCGAGCGACGGTCGCGGACAGGCCGAGAACATAACGCGCCTTCGCGCGCCTCGCCACCAGCTCAAAGCTCGCCGCCGAGAGGTGATGGCACTCGTCAAACACCAGATGGCCGTAATCGGCCACCAGATCGGACACTTCACCTCTGCGCACGAGGCTCTGGATCAGCGCGACGTCGATGATGCCCGTTGGTCTGCGACGGCCGCCACCGATGACCCCGATGTGCTTCGGATCGATATCAAGGAATGTCTTGAGGCGCTCAACCCATTGGGCCAGCAGCTCCCGGCGATGGACAAGGATCAACGTATTGCGCGCCCGCTCGGCGATGAGCGCGGCGGCCACGACCGTCTTGCCGAAGGCGGTGGTCGCCGCCAGCACGCCGGCATCATGCGGCGCGAGCGCGTCGAACGCCTTGACCTGCGGGCCATATAGAGCGCCCCGGAAGCGGACCTCGGCCGAAAGCGTCGCCCCTGAAGTTCGCAGATCCTCCATCGCCGCTTCGGCCCCATGGGCGCGGATCAACTCAATGGCCTCGTCAAGACACCCACGTGGCAAGCCCACATGGCGCGGGTGAAGTTCGGCGCAGGAGATTATCCGGGGCTTGTCGAAGGTCGGGAAGCGCATGGATTGCGCGCGGTAGAACTCCGGGTTTTGGAACGCCGCCAGACGCATCAGCCGCGCCGTCATCGCCGATGGCAGTTCGGTCCGATCAAGGTAGACCTGATCGGCGATGACGACGCCGATCTTGCTTGGCATGGGCGCATTGATCGGTCCGGGCTCCCGGTGCCGGGAAGGCGTCATGCGCCACGGCTCGTCGGCGTCCTCATCCTCCACCGGCATACGCACGCCCAACACCCGGCCACGCGACTCCGCGTCGGCGACCAGGTCCGAGACCGCGTTGGCGGACAGACGCGGCGCCGACGACAGAAACGCCCATTGATCGTCGTAGGGTCGAAGGGCTTCATCGATAAAGACGCTGTTGCCGCGCTCGCGCGCCCTACGCTGCAAGGGCAAGGCGATCAGATTGCCGAAGCCGCCGACCGGCATGGTGTCCTGGCTTGGAAAGAAACGATCATAGGAGGCGAAACCGATTTCTGGACGCCTTTCCATCGTCTCCGTCATGATCGCGGCGCCGAGCTGGCGGGCGGCGCGCGCGGGGACAGGCTCGGAAAAGAAGATCCAGACATGGGCTCCGTTGCCGGACCGGGAGCGTTCGAGGGCGGCGGGAACGCCTTTCGCCTGGCAGGTTTCAACCATCGCCGAGGCGTCGGCCGCCCAGCTTTCCTTGTCGAAATCGGCGGCCAGAAACCAGCAGGTTTCATCCGGCAGCATCGGATAGACGCCAGCGACAAAGGCGCGCGGACCATCGCCACCCCGCAGATGCTTGTCGATGATCTCGTCCGTGACGGGGGTGAAGGCTTGATGCGGACACTCCCCGCATTTGACTTGCGGCTTGCCGCAAACGCCCCTGATCCATTCATTGGCGCAGGCGGGCGCATAGCCCGCCTTTCCCGTCTTTGCGTTCTCCCAACGGAGCGGAAACACGTCGGATCGGCCGGCGAAGAGGCGACGGAAGAGCGCCACCTTGTCGGCTGTTGGCGACGCCGTGGTCACCGTCGGAGTGTTGGCGGCGACGATCGAGCAAGCATTGATAGCTGGCGCCGCAGCCTTCCGCCGCTCGATTTCAGCAAGTGAAGCTTCGAGTTCGGCCCGTTCGACTTCGAGCGACGCCAGACGGGCTCGGATACGGTTGATCTCGACGTCTTGGTCCCGATGATCGACCACCTACGGTGTCCTCGCTAACCATTGAGGCCGAGGCGCGTGAAGAATGCCGAATTCCGCGCCTTGGCATCCTTCAGAAGCTTGGAAAACGGAACGATTTCGACGAAAGCTTTTGGGTTGTCGGTATAGCCGAACATGCCCTCGTTATCTGGCGTCGGTTGCAGCGGCAGGCCGATCAGTTGCTTTCTCAGCCCCTCGGTCAGGTCGGCGACGATATAGCAGTCGAAGGATGTACGCTCCCCGACGTTCGAGATGACGCGGCCGCTCTTGTCGCGGAAGGTTTTCGACGACTTGATCAGGTTCACATATCGCAACGCCTGCCGGATCGGGTCTTCGTTCGGGTAGGCTTCGAGGCCGGGGCGCTTGAACTCCACCAGCACCACCTTGTCGCCGGATTGCTCGCCCTCGCGCCACGCCAGGCAGCTATCATAGAGGAACGCCAGGTCGGGCCGCTCCTGGCTCCCGGTATTCAGGTATGAGCGCGCCTCCTTGTCGGAGGCGAAGAAATTGAAAAACGCCAGACGGTCATCCAGCAGCCAAAGGTTGTGGTCGTCGATGTCGGCGATTTGTGAGGAATCGATCTTCATCGGGCAGATCAGCGCGTGGACAGCGTCCTCAAGATGGTGCCTGCGCTTCTCCGGGTCTTCATAGGCTGTCAGGGCATCAAGAAAATCCAGGATCGCCTTCCGCTTGCTGACATATTCGGCCAACGCGCCTTTCTTCTCGTCGTCCACGTAGCGCATATACTCATCGACTTTCTCTTGAATCTCCTCCTTGTGGCTGGGTGGCGACGATATCTCTTCGGACAGGCGCCGAAACTCACGTTGCCGACGGTATCGCCGCCGGCTCATCGAGACAAATATTTCTTCCTGCTTCCCCGCGCTGTTCAGCGGCAGCGCCTCGACGAACGCATCTATCTCATTGTTGATAAAGAGAAACTGCGGATTTTCACGGACCAGCGCCTGGGTGTTGCGGACCATCTCCGCCCGTGAGACGGAAATATAGTTCTTGAGATATTCGCGGACGCTGGATGCCACGCCTCGCCGGATGAGGGTTTCTTCGCTGGACGAGAAGGTGAAGCCATCGCGCTCCTGGTTGACGTTTTCGTCGAGATAGGCGCCGGATGCGCAGCCGATATAGATCGACTCGCCGTCAAGGCTTCGCAGGCCGATCTGCTCGTCGATGCATTGTTCCGTGACGCTGCGTTCATGGGCGCAAAGGAACATCCAGTTATAGCTTTGCCCTCTCGGCCTGATGTCTTTGTTGCATTTCATGTGCCGGACAGAGATCGTGATCTCACTCTCATCGTCCAGCTTAACGGGAACGTCCGAGACGGACGTATTGACGATCTTGTCCTTGAAATAGGTGGGGAGGTCGAACGCCTCGTCACCATCGATCAGTTCGGCGCTCGGGCAGGCGCCGGATGCCAGGATGGGCAGAAAATGCGCGATCAGCCGCTGAACCAGCGTTTCCGGCTTGGAAGGGCAGCGGCTCTTGTACTCGCTCTTGAACTCGCCGAGCGTGATAACGGTACGAGGAGCGGTCGCCCCATTGGCGGCGCCATTCAGTTCGTTCCGTAGCTGGTTGCTCTCGTCGAGCACGAAATCGAACGACCGCCGCAGAAATTGGTCGCCTTCGACGTAAACGCTTTCGATCTTCGCGCCGCCGAAAACGCGCAGCCAGGACAGACGCCCCACACCCTTGCCGCCCAAGCCGATTTTCTGCCGGCTGTCAGGTGTGCGGAAAGACCTATAATTCTCGTCAGTGAAGCCGATCCCGTTGTCCTCGATCTGAAGCCGATCACCTCGCTGCTGTCGCGGAGGATGGCGATCTGGATGCGCCCCTTGCTGGGCGCGTCATCGCCGAACCAGAGATTGACAGCGTGCAGTGCATTGCTGAACGCCTCCATCAGCGGCAGCAACGCGTTGGTCTCCGACGGCTTCAGCGGCAGGCGGTTTACCCGTCCGACGATATCGCTGACCAGATCAGCCATGGCCGTTCCCCTTGTTTGGCGGTGCGCCGAACACCTCCGCCGAAAGCCCGGCGGCCATGGCTTCGGCCTTGGCGGCGGCGGCGTCGAGATGGCGGGCGAGGGAGTCGAGGCGGCTGGCCTGTTCGGCGAAGGCGTTTTGCAGGGGGAGAGGGGGAACCCAGACGGGCAGTTGCCCGAGTTGCGTCTTGTTGATCGAAGCGATGCCAGTGGTCCGCTTCGCCACCCGCAAAAAATATCCCCGCGATGCCTCGCATTGCATGAAGGCCCGCGCATAGTCGGGGATGACGGAAAGCCCCATGCGCACGCGGAAAATATGATTTTGATGCAAGCAAAGATCGATTTCGCCTCGCCACATCGCGCATCGGCCGAGTTTGTCGAGGTCACCGCCCTCGGTCATCAAAAGGTCTCCGGGCAGAAGCCTGCACCGCGCGCGATCATCATCGGTGGCATCGATCATCTTAATCTCGGACAGATCGAGGCGATCGGCCTGGACGTTGGCCACTCGCAGGTACGGGGTAGGTTCGGTCGGCGTGCCGTTCAGCTTCCGTCCCTTCGTCAACCCCGATCCAATATCCGCCAACTCTGTGAGCGATTGAACCGGCCACCCCTTCGTGTTGGTCGCGGGGTCGCCGAACATGTCGAGGAAGAGGGCGGGGATGATGGCGCGGGCTTTTGCGCGGGCGGCGTCGGCGCGGCGCCTGATCTCCGCCGCCCGGTCCAGCAGCCCCACAATCCGCCGCTGCTCGTCGAGCGGCGGGAGGGGGATTTGATAGCCTTCCAAGGCCGACTTATTCAGATTCTTGATGTTGTTGCCCAGCGCCGCTCCGGCAAACGAGCGGAATGCCGGCGTGGCCAGGACATGACCGATAAAGCTCGAATCCGCCCGCGAATAATCCGTTCTGATGGCTGCGCAGAATGCTCCGAATGAGCCAACCCACTGGGTTTTTAGCTGAGCGCTTTTGCCGACGACGGACGCGCTACCCGACGACATGCACATCACGATATCGTCAAGCTTCAATAGCTGGTCGTCGTTGACTGCACTTCGCGGAAGCCAAACAAGATCGCGCTCAATCACCAAGCGGCCATTGATATTACCAGCACGTAGGATCGGAACATCATCTGCATCTGGCGACTGCACAACGTCGCCTTTGGCGTAGGTCACGCCACGCACGACCCGCGCCACGGAATCGAGACGAACGTGCCGCCAACCGCTCACGCCGCCTCTCCCCGCAGTTCCGCCGCCAGCACCTGAATATCGCCGAGGATCGCCTCCACGTCTTCCTGCAATTCCTCCAGCAATTCGCGCGGGTCGCGGTGTTCGGCCACCTCGCGGCTTTCCGGCCGGTAGCGTGAGGCGGAGAGGTTGAAATCCTCCCGCTCGATGGTTTCGGCGTCCGCGAACCAAAGATTTTCCGTCCAGGGCTTTTCCGCGTCGCGGTTTTGCCAATCCGCCAGCATCTCCGCGCGGCTGTCGAAGGCGGCGATCAGGCCGGGCAAGTCGTCGGCCTCGATCGGCTGATCGTGGTTGGCGTCGAGCCTAAAACCGTCATTGCTGGCGTGCAGGAACATCACCCGTTCCGTGCGCCCGCCCTTGGCGAAGACCAGCACCGAGGTTTTCACGCCCGAATAGGGCTGGAACACGCCGCCGGGCAGCGACAGCACCGCCTCCACCCGGTTGTTGTGCATCAACATGCGGCGCAGTTCCTTATGCGCGCCGGTGGAGCCGAACAGCACGCCCTCCGGCACCACCACGCCGCAACGCCCGCCCTGTTTGAGATTGTCGATCATATATTTGACGAACAGCAGTTCGGTCGCGGCGCTGGTCCCGATCTTCACGTCATCGACGATGCGGTCGCGGTCGAGGCGCCCGGAAAACGGCGGATTGGCCAGCACCAAGTCATAGCCATCCAGCGGCAAGCCTTTTTCCGTCTTCATCTGCCGGTCGAAGCTGGTGGTCAGCACGTTGCGCTTGAGGATGCGCACATCGGGCAGGCCGCGCAGGGCGAGATTCATCGAGGCGAGGCTGACCATCTTGGGATCGACATCGTTGCCGTAGAAGGTCGCGGCTTGCAGCTTGCGCCATTGCGCGTCTTTCAGCCGGTCGCCATGCCCGCGCTCGAATTTTTTGCCCTCCAGTTCCGCGACCTCCCGGCCATTGGCCGAGGAATTGGCGAGGCGGATATGCTCATAGGCCGCGACCAGAAAGCCGGCGGTGCCGGCGGCCGGGTCATAGACCGTCTCGCCGATTTTCGGGTCGACCAGATCGACGATGGCGCGGATGATGTGGCGCAGGGTGCGGAACTGGCCGAGTTCGCCGGCCTGCTTGATCTGGCGCAGCACATGCTCGAACAGATCGCCCTTGGTGTCCGGGTCCGCCTGTTCGAGCCGCAACTCGTTCACCAGCGTCACGATCTGCGTCAGCACGGTCGGCTCGTCGATGGACAGTCGGGCCTGCGCCATGAAACTCATGCCGAAGGCGTCGCCGATGGCGGCGAAGAAGGGAAACACCTCGTCGCGCACGAAGGTGACGAGTTGCTCGCCCGACATGGCGTTGGCCCAGATCGACCAGCGCATCCGCTCGCGCGGGATGGTCTCCACGCCTTTGGCGGGCGCGTTGAGCGGATTGCGCAGCGTCCAGTCGCCCGCGAAAAGGGACGTGTAGTCGCGGCCCGTGGCCCTGGCCTGGCGCAGGTTGGCGCTGTCGATGCCCTCGATCATGTAGAAGAAGAACAGGAAGCTGAGTTGCTCCGCATTCGACAGCGGATCGGGATAGCCGCCGCCATAGAGATAGTCGCGGATCTGATCGACCTTGCGGCGCATGTCGGGGGTGAAGGGCATGGGTGGCCTTAGTTCGGGGGGTTGCCGGGCCGGATCGCATCACCGCCGGGCGCGGTCTGGGATGCGATGCCGAACACGGCTTCGTTCATGCTGCTCAAGATTCGTTCGAGTTCCGCCTCGCCGCCGAACACGGCGCGGGCGCGCTCGAAGCCGCCATTCATCGACAGCGGCGGCGCGTCGAAGCGCCAGCTATCGAACACGGTCAGATCGGCGGCGTTGGCCTTGATCTGCTCCTTGACCAGATGCAGCACGCGCAACTGATCGGAGTTGAAATTCTGGCCGTTCAACCACGTCTCGAACGCGCCGCCGCGCGCTTCGGCGCGGGCCTCGTCGACATCCATGAAGGCGTGGCCGGTTTCATCGACCGTGACCCATTCGCGCGTGGTTGGGTCGATTTCGTCATGCACGTCCAGCATCAGCAACCGCCGAGCCGGGCCAGTCGGCGGCTTGCCCTCGCGGACGACGACAACGCCGCCTTCGCCGGGCGTTTCGTCGTCGCCATGGCGCAGGGTGACGCCGGTAAAATCCCACATGGTGAAGCGGTCCTTGCCCGGCGCCAGGCGTGTGCCGCGCCCGCGCATCTGCTGATAGAGGATCGAGCTGTGGGTGAAGCGCGCCATCAGCAGGTTGCGCACGTCCGGGCAGTCGAAGCCGGTATCCAGCATATTCACGCTGACCAGGATTTGCGGGAATTCCTCTTTCTTGAAGCGCTTGATCTTGGCCGGGCCGTCCACGCTGTCGTCCGGCCCCATGCCGGAGACGACGAAATCGGCGTA
>JAJYAH010000265.1 GCA_021779635.1 Pseudomonadota bacterium
CGTGTTGCGCGCGATTCTGGCGGAAAAATCCGTCGGCAGCGCCAAGGCCTCGTCGAGCGCATTGGTGTGCAGCGACTGGGTATGGCCCTGCGTTGCCGCCATCGCCTCGATGGTGGTGCGCATCACATTGTTGTAGACGTCCTGCGCGGTCAGCGACCAGCCCGAGGTCTGGCAATGGGTTCGCAGGCTCAGCGAGCGCGGGTCCTTCGGGTTGAACGGCTTCAGGAGCTTGGCCCAGAGCAGCCGCGCCGCGCGCATCTTGGCGACTTCCATGAAGAAGTTCATGCCGATCGCCCAGAAGAACGACAGCCGCGGCGCAAAGCGGTCGACGTCGAGACCGGCGGCTAACCCGGCGCGCAGATATTCGACGCCGTCCGCCAGCGTATAGGCGAGCTCCAGGTCCTGCGTCGCGCCGGCTTCCTGCATGTGATAACCGGAGATGGAGATGGAATTGTATTTCGGCATCTTCTGCGAGGTGTAGGCGAAGATATCGGAGATGATCCGCATCGAGGGCGCCGGCGGATAGATATAGGTGTTGCGCACCATGAACTCTTTCAGAATGTCGTTCTGAATGGTGCCGGAGAGTTTTTCGGGCGGCACGCCCTGTTCCTCGGCAGCCGCAACGAACAGCGCCAGAATCGGCAGCACCGCGCCGTTCATGGTCATCGACACGCTCATCTGGTCGAGCGGAATGCCTGAGAACAGCGTGCGCATGTCGTAGATCGAATCGATCGCGACGCCGGCCATGCCGACGTCGCCGGTGACGCGCGGATGGTCGGAGTCGTAGCCGCGGTGAGTGGCAAGATCGAACGCGACCGAGAGGCCTTTTTGCCCAGCGGCGAGATTACGGCGGTAGAACGCGTTGGAATCCTCCGCCGTGGAGAAGCCGGCATATTGCCGGATGGTCCAGGGCTGGTTGACATACATGGTGGGGTAGGGGCCGCGCAGATAGGGCGCGATACCGGGCCAGGTCTCGAGGAAGTCGATGCCTTCGAGATCGCTTTCCGAATAGCCTGACTTGACCAGGATGCCCTCGGGCGTCAGCCATGGCTCGGCGCTACCGGCTATTTCGACTCGGGCGGTCTTTTCAAACGGGATATTCGCAAAGTTCGGTATGCGGCTCATTCTACCAGCCTCGTTCGTCATGGCCGGACTTGTTCCGGCCAACCACGTCTTGTCCTCTCAACCGGCGAAAGACGCGGATGCCCGGGCATGACGGGTTCGATGACGAGAATAGCATAGCGGTTTACGGCCGTCATTCCATTGGGCCTTGTCTCTAATCATGGTCGGGATGCTGGTGGCTGACGATGCCGTTGAGCTTCTCCGATCCATAATTCTGCAGCGTGGTCTGACTTGGGAGATTGGCGATGGCGACCACCCAGCCAAGCCGGGATTCGGTGCCGAATTGCTGGATCGGCACCATCCGATCCGGACGGTCGAACGTACCGGTCAGGATCTCGATCCGGGGGCCGTCGATGCGGCGAAAGCTCAAGGGCGTGCCACAGTTGGCGCAGAAATCGCGCTCGGCGATCGAGGAGGAGCGGAACGCCGCCGGCTTGCCGCGGGTCCAGGCGAAATCGGTGCGTTCGATGTCGGCGAAAGACGCGAACGGCGCGCCGGTCGCCTTCTGGCACATCCGGCAGTGGCAAATGCTGACCTTCACCGGTGGCGCCGACAGCGCAAAACGCACCGCGCCGCATTGGCAGCCGCCGGTCAGAACGGGTTTGGTCGCCGAGCTCATTTTTCACTCCGTCAGCCGATAGGCCTCCTGCAGCGCCGCCAGCGCATCGCCGCCGGCGAAGATGAAATGATTGACGCCCGCGGCACGGAGCGCCGGTTCCTGTTCGCCCGGCCGCCCTGCCAGATAGATATGCCCGGCGCCCGCGGCTTGAAGGGTCGTCGCGGCTGCTGTCGCCTGCGCTGCATAGACCTTGTCCGAAGAGCACAGGCAGATCAGCGTCGCGCCGGAGGCCTTGAAAGCGGCGGCTAGCTTCGCCGGATCGGTAAATCCCTCGGTATCGATGGCCTCGATCCCGCCGGTCTCGAAGAAGCTCTTGGCAAAGGTTGCTCGCGCGGTGAAATCGGCCGGCGTGCCGAGATTGGCGAGAAACAGTCTCGGCCGCGCGCCGCTTTCCTTCACAATTCGATCCGAGCGGTCGCGCAAATGCTCGAACGGCGCGGCCAGCCGTATCGGCGGCAGCGCATCGAATTTGATCCTGGCCTCGCCATAGGGTGCAAGCACAACCGGCTTTGCATCCAGTACCGCGACGTGAGCTTCATGCAGGTTGGGGAACTCGCTGGCGCCGGTCAGAACTTCCTTGCGCCGGGCGATATTGGCTTCGCGCAACGCTTGCGTTGCTGCGACCTTGCGCTGGATCAGGTTCTGCTCGAGGGCGGCGAACGCGCCGCCGGCTTTCTCGATCTCCTGAAACAGCGACCATGCGGCCTCGCCAAGCTGCTGCGTCAGGGTTTCGATACCGCCGGAGCCGGCGGCCGGATCGGACACCTTGGCGAGGTTGGATTCCTCCAGCAGCACCAGTTGCGTGTTGCGTGCCGCGCGCCGCGCGAAGGCATCGGGCAATCCCAGCGCCAAGGTGTGCGGCAGCACCGTGATGGTGTTGGCACCGCCGAGACCGGCAGAGAACGCAGCAATGGTTGCGCGCAGCATGTTTACGTAGGGGTCGCGCTGGGTCAGCATCCGCCACGCGGTATCAGCTGATATCAACAACGGCTTCGGCGCAAGGCCGCAACTTTGTTCGATTTGCGCCCACAGCAATCGCAGCGCACGGAACTTCGCCATGGTCAGGAACTGATCGGCATCGGCGCTGAGCCGCGCATAGACCATGCTCCGGGCTTCATCCAAGGCCACGCCGGCACTCTCCAGCGCGCGCAGATAGCCGACGCCGGTCGCCAGCACGAAGGCCAGCTCCTGTACTTCCGATCCGCCGGCGTCATGAATCACCCGTCCATCGGCAACCGCGAAGGGGCCCTTGAATCCTATCGCAGCGAGCCCTTTGGCCGCGCCGGTGACCGCGGGCACGATCTCAGCCCAGGCATAGGGACTTGATCCCCAGACCGCGCAGGCCCCGATCGGATCGAGACCGAAGCGGATCTCGCAGCCCGCCGGGGCGATGCCCTTGCGCTTGATGTATTCGGCGATGTGGCTGGCCGCCATCCGTGACTGCGGACCGATCTGAAGGTCGACGGAAATTCCGGCATCGATGAAGACGCCGTCGAGAAGCTGCTCGATCGCCTGCGCTGAGGGATCCAGCCCAAAGCCGTACGCGCCATTGGCGCCCGCGAAAACCAGCGTCAGCCCGTTGGCGCCGTTTTCGAGGTCGTGCAATGCCTGTGCGTTGGCTAGCGCGGTATCCGGATGATCGATCCGCTGCATGATCCGCCAGGGCGCCGCCGCGGGCCGGCCCGCGATCGGTGCGGCACCGTGCGCGCGTTGATAGATCGGCTCGATCTTCAGGCCGTCATAGGTCTTGCTGACCAGCTTCTCGAACGGCGCGCCCTTCAGCACGCCATCGACCAACTTGCGCCAGTCGTCATAGGTAGCCGGCGCGAAATCCGCCGCCAGCCGCAGGTCATCGGTTACAGATGTCATTCGCCAGGTCGCTCTCCGGAGCCGCTCGTGTTGTTGGCTGGAAATTGCCACGTGCCGACCGCCAAGCCAAACAGTTGTTTTGGTCCCTTTTGATCAGCCGAGGTCGGGCAATCGCACGATTCCCAGGGTGGAAAGCTGCGCCAGCGCGGCCGCAACCCTGCGACCTGCTATCAGACGGTCGGGCGCGATCTCCGCGAGCGGCACCAGCACGAAGGCGCGCTCGAACAGGCGGGGATGCGGCAGCGTCAGTTCCGGCTTGTCGATCGACACGTCGTCATAGGCGATCAGGTCGAGGTCCAGGGTGCGCGGACCCCAGCGCGTTTCATTCGCCCGGTCGCGGCCGAACCTCTTTTCGATCTTGTGCAGCGTGAACAGCAGGGCGTGAGGATCGAGGCTGGTTTCGATCTCGATGCAGGCATTGATGAAGTGGGCTTGCCGCTCGTCGCCCCATGGCGGGGTCGCATAGTCGGACGAACGCGCCAGCAACGCCGCCTGCGTCATGCCGCAGATGTTGGCGATCGCTCCCTGAAATGTCGTGCGGACGTCGCCGACATTGCCGCCAAGCGCGATCAGCACGTCAGCCATGGGAGGGTGGTTGCCGGGTGCGTGTCAGGACCACGCCGACATCGTCGAAAATCGCGGCGATCGGTGCGTGCGGCTTGTGGACGGTCACCTTGACGGCGCTGACGCGCGGAAACGCGCTCAGTACGGCGTCGGCAACGGCGCCGGCGGCGCGTTCCAGCAGTTTATAATTGGCATTTTTGAAGGCCGCCGTCGCGGTCGCGACCACGTTGGAATAGGACACCGTATCGGCAAGGCGGTCGGTGCGCGAGGATTCCGACAGATCGGCGGCGAGTTCGAGATCGATCACGAAGCGTTGCCCAACTTCGGTCTCATGTTCCATGACGCCGTGGCGGGCATGGATGACGACGCCGGTGATGAAAATCGTGTCGGTCATCGGTTGCCCTCGATCGCCGCGGCGACGGCCAGCGCCTGCACGGTTTCCGACACATCGTGGGTCCGAATGATCCGCGCGCCGGCTTGCGCCGCGAGCAGATGAGCTGCGATCGATCCGCCAAGGCGTTGATGCGGCTCCGACGGGGTAACCGTACTGATGAAGCGCTTGCGCGACGCGCCGACCAGCAAGGGCAGGCCGAATACACTGATCTCGTGGAGCCGGGCCAGCGCCGTCATGCTCTGCTCGGAACTCTTGCCAAAGCCGATACCGGGGTCGAGCACGAGATTGCCGCGCGAAATACCCGCTCTGTCAGCGATCTCGAGCGAGCGGGAAAAGAAGTCCAGCATATCCCGGATGATGTCGATGCTGGCGTCGACCTGGTCGCGGTTGTGCATGATGATGACGGGCGAATTGCGCGCGGCCACCAACTTCGCCATGTCGGGATCGCGCTGCAGGCCCCAGACGTCGTTGGCGATGGCGGCACCGGTATCGAGCGCCCATGCGACGACGGCCGATTTCATGCTGTCGATCGATACGGGAACACCGAGGGCCGCGACCTCGGCCAATATCGGCAGCAAGCGCTTGATCTCTTCATCGGCCGAAACCGGCTGCGCGCCGTAGGGCCGGGTGGATTCCGCGCCGATGTCGATGATGTCGGCGCCCTCGGCGATCATTCGCCGGGCTTGCGCCATCGCGCGTTCCGGCGCGATAAACTGCCCGCCATCGGAAAAGGAATCCGGTGTGACATTCAGGATGCCCATCACCGCGGGGCGCGGCCGGGACACGAGTGCACGCAACACCGGATGACCGGCCGGGACGGCCGCCGCAACGGGTCTGGACGTGATCGCGATCATGCGGGTCGCTTTGCGCGGTCCCTGCATCGGAGTCAAGATGTTGGGGGTGCCGGTCTGAGCGCTGGCCGGACCGCTCCTCGCCGTTGAGCGCTTCTAATAGGTGATTTTGGGCGGAAGCTTGCGAGCCTGTGCGATCAGTTGCTCGACCGCCCTTTCCGAAGGCAATACGCGGACCAGCTTGCGCTTCGTATTGACCTCTTTCATGTTCTGCGCCAGTCGCGCCGGGTTGCGCAGCGCGAGTTCGCGAACCGTGGTGACGCCGGCGGCGCGCACCAGCCCGACCTTGGCCTTGCCCATGCCGGGAATCCGCATGTAGTCGGACACGTTGGCCCATTCGAGCAGTTGCTGCTCGCTGATGCCGGTCTTCGCCGCGAGCGCCTTGCGCCCCTTGACGGTGCGGGCGGCCTCAAGCAGCCCTTCGGTGGTTCGGATGCCAACGGATTTCAGCTTCGAAGCGGTGAAGGCGGTCAGGCCATCAATCTCTGAGATTGGATATGTCATGGTACTCGATATGAAAAAGGTGCTTAAGCGAATTGACTGAGGCCCGGCGTCCCTGCGATGATCTCGCCCATCCGATCCGCTCCGATTTTGTCTCGGCCGAACCTGAAAAGTTCACGGGCGACGTTCTGAATCTCGCCCATGCCCAAACTAAGCCCCATCAGCTTGGTGCCGAGCGCCATCAGGCCGCCGCCCATCAGCCTGCCAAGGCCGCCGCCTTTGCTTGAGGCTGCGATCGCGGCTTCCGCGCCTGGAATATTGTCGATCAGGGATTGAACTTTTTCGGCGGGCCCTTCGTTGCGGAGGAAACCCAGGATGATGCCGATGGTTTTTTCAGCAACGGCGTTATCGATACCGGCCTTTGCGACCAGCCGCCCTATCAATTCGTCCATGTTGCCCCGCCTCAACCGGTTGCTTGCCGGATACTGTTTGTGAATTCATCTTGATCTCGCGCGAAATGAATTACAAGCGATGACCGCATCCGAAAGCGCGATTCATAATCAATCACGCGCGAGTGTTGCAGCAATGCAAGCGTTGGCGGGAGATTCACGGCATATTGTCGCAGCAATACCCGTGCCTTCAGCCGTGTTCGGAAGAAAGCATCGGAGCAGGACGGGTGGCGTTGCAAGATACGGGTGGCGTTGCACGATACGTCAGGTTCGTTCGCCGGTTTCAATCGGGTGGCAACATGCGGTATGATGATGGCGCTGAAACCCTTGATGCGCGCGAAGAGGCGATGCAATGGCTACGTCCGGTGACAAGTTTGCCGATACCGCGGAGAGAATTTTCATCGGAAAGGGGGATCAGCCAGCCTGGCTGACACTCGCGCTTGGAAATCGCCACGGTCTTGTCACCGGCGCCACCGGAACCGGAAAAACCGTCTCGCTGCAGGTGATGGCTGAGGGATTTGCGCGCGCGGGAGTTCCGGTGTTCGCGGCCGATATCAAGGGAGACCTTTCAGGCATCTCCGAAGTTGGGGAACCCAAGGATTTTATCGTCAAGCGGGCCGCCGATATGGGCCTCGCCTTCCAGCCCGACCAGTTTTCGACGGTTTTTTGGGACGTGTTCGGCGAGCAGGGTCATCCGGTGCGTGCCACAGTCTCGGAGATGGGTCCGTTGCTGCTGTCGCGGATGATGGATCTGAACGAGGTCCAGGAGGGCGTGCTCAACATCGCGTTCAGGGTGGCCGACGAGCAGGGATTGTTGCTGCTCGACATGAAGGACTTGCGGGCGATCCTGTCTTTCATCGCAGAACATGCTGCCGAACTAACCACGCAATACGGGAACGTCTCGAAGCAGACGGTGGGAACCATCCAGCGCCAGCTCCTGGTTCTGGAAAATCAGGGCGGCGCCAAATTTTTCGGCGAGCCGGCGCTGGCGCTGAAGGATTTCATGCGCACCGACCGCGACGGCCGGGGCATGGTCAACATACTGGTGGCGGACAAGCTGATGCAGAGCCCCCAGTTGTATGCGACCTTCCTGTTGTGGATGCTGTCCGAACTCTTCGAACAATTGCCGGAGGTCGGCGACCCGCCGAAACCCAAGCTCGTGTTCTTTTTCGACGAGGCGCATCTGTTGTTCAACGATGCGCCCAAGCCGCTGATGGACAAGATCGAGCAGGTCGTCCGGCTGATACGCTCGAAAGGCGTCGGGGTTTATTTCGTGACGCAAAACCCGGTCGACGTGCCGGACAAGGTGCTCGGCCAGCTGGGCAACCGCGTGCAGCATGCCTTGAGGGCCTTCACCCCGCGCGACCAGAAAGCCGTCATGGCGGCGGCGCAGACGTTCCGGCCCAATCCGAAGCTCGATACCGCCAAGGTCATCATGGAATTAGGCAAGGGCGAAGCGCTGGTTTCGTTCCTGGAAGGCAACGGCACCCCCGCGATGGTCGAGCGCGTCATGATCCGGCCGCCGTCGGCCCGGATCGGACCGATCACACCCGAGGAACGCAAGGCGATCATGGACATGAGCCCGGTAAAGGGCAAATACGACACCACGATCGATTCCGAATCCGCCTATGAGGTGCTGCAAAAGCGCGTGGCCGGATCCGCGACGGCCGCGGGCGGCGGGGGGATTCTCGGACAGATCGGTGCGATCGTCGGTACGATTTTCGGAACCGGGGTCCGGCGCGGCAAGATGTCGACCGGCCAGGTCATCGCGCGGAGCGTCACGCGTTCGGTCACCAATCAGGTGGTCGGCGGGGTCGTCGCCGACCTCGGCAAATCGGTAGGCGGCTCGATCGGCGGTTCGGTTGGCCGCGCTCTGGTCCGCGGCGCGCTTGGCGGCCTGCTGCGACGGTAGTATTTCGCTGCGACGCGGTCTCCTTCCGATTCTTCGGAAAATGCGCCGCCGAGATATCCATCGTTGCGAGCTCCGCTCGATGTTCTTTATTTTGAAGACACAGTAACCCCAACCGACCGAGGGAAGATTGGAATGTCCACCGCGCCGCAACTACAACCGGTCCTCGATCGCATCGATGCCGATTTCGATAACAGCCTTGAGCGGCTGTTTGCCCTGCTGCGGATCAAGTCGATCTCGGCCGATCCGGCCTTTGCCGGAGATTGCAAGGCGGCTGCCGATCATCTGGCAGCTGATATC
>JAJYAH010000266.1 GCA_021779635.1 Pseudomonadota bacterium
GAAACAACCAGGAGCCGAATTCCCGCGATACCAGGTTGGTGTGCTTGCCCTGCCAGCCCAGTCCCGCGGCCTGCGCCAGCGGCTTTTCCATCACCGCGGCGGTGTCGACGAATACCTTGACCTCGCCGCCGGATGCGGCGACCAGCCATCGGGCCAGCGCCTTCAGCCGCTTCTTGATCACGTCGTGATAGTCGTCGCCCTGCGCATAGACCGAGATCGCGCCGCTCGTGCGTTGCTCGAGAATTGCCAGCGGATTGTCATCGGGCCCGTAATTGACGCCGAGCATGATCACCGAACGGACGCCGGGCCACAGCACCCGCGGATCGGCGCGACGCTCCGGTCGAGCGGCAAGCCAGTCCATGTCGCCATGGGCGCCGTCGGCCAGGAAAGCGTGGAAATATCGGCCGGCATCCGCGATCGCCGCGGGGTCGGTCACGCCGACGCCGTCGAATCCGAGCGCGCGGGCTTCGCGGGCAAGCTTCTCCTTGAGAGACGGCGTCACGATGTAAGCGCAGGAGTCGCCGCATCCGCAGCTTCACCTCTCCCATGGGAAGAGGCCGGATTGCCCAGGAGCGCATTTGCGCGCCTCGGCGATCCGGATGAGGGGATGCGGCCGATCGAGAGACGTCGAATCAGAAGTCGAGATCGACATAGGTGCGCGACGCCGGCACGCCGGCCAGCCATTCGCTGAGCAGCGGACGGAATGACGGGCGGGATTTCACCCGCGCGTACCACGCCTTTGCCGCGTCGTCCTCGATCCATGGCACGTCGCCCAGATAATCGATCGCCGAAAGATGCGCCGCGGCGGCGAGGTCCGCATAGGTCAACCGGTCGCCGGCCAGAAAATTCCGGGTCTGCGCCAGCCAGCCGATATAGGCCAGATGGTAGCGCACATTTGCCTTTGCCGCGCGGATCACTTCGGCGGCCGGCGCGCCGCCGCCATCATCCTCGCTCATGAAGCGCTTGTAGATCCGCTCGGTGACCAGTGGATTGGACGCCTCTTCGAAAAACTTGTCGTTGAACCACGCCATCAGCCGCCGCACTTCGATGCGCTCGGCCATGGTGGTCGGCAGCAGCCGCCGCTCGTCCATGGCAGCGCCATAGGTCTCATCAAGATATTCGGCGATGATGCCGGCGCCGGGAATCGCGGGCCGGCCTTCCGACGTCAAGACCGGCGTGGTGCCCGCCGGGTTCAGCGCCAGAAACGCCTCGCGCCGCTCCCAGACCCGCTCCTCCACCAGCCGCAGATCGAGGCTGTGTTCTCCGAGCGCAAGCCGGATGAAGCGCGAATGCGGACAGAACGGATGATGGAACAGTGTGAACATGAAGTCCTTGATAAAATTGCGGTACTTAAGAAACTCTCACCGCCCGAGTGCCGCGCCAAACTACAGAAGCAGACGAACGAGGCAACCCGTGTTTTCGCATTTTGACGTTGCGGCGGGCAGGCGAATAAGCGAGAAGAGCCCGGCTTTTTCGGCCGATACCGATCATAACGGACTGGATCATGATGTCTGATGCAATAAGGGCGGTGATCCTCGGCATCGTCGAGGGCGTTACGGAATTCCTCCCGGTATCCTCCACGGGTCATCTGCTGCTGGCGGAACGATTTTTCGATCTTGGCGAAGGCAGGTTCTGGCAGAGTTTCGCCGTGCTGATTCAGCTCGGCGCGATTCTTGCGATTCTCGCAATCTATTTCACCAAATTGTGGCGGATCGCGCTCGGGATGTTTTCCAATGCCGACGACCGGCGCTTCGTCATCGGCGTGCTGGTGGCGTTTCTGCCCGCGGCCGTGATCGGCGCCGCTGCCGGCGGCTACATCAAGGCCTATCTGTTCAATCCCTGGGTGGTGTGCTTTTCGCTGATCGTCGGCGGCGCGATCCTGTTGTGGGTCGATCAGCTCGATCACGATCCGCGGGAACACGATGCCACGACATTTCCGCTGCCGATGTATCTTGCGATCGGGTTCGCGCAATGTCTCGCGATGATCCCGGGCGTGTCACGCTCCGGCGCCAGCATCGTCGCCGCGATGCTGCTCGGCGCCGACAAGCGCGCGGCGGCGGAGTTTTCGTTTTTCCTCGCGATCCCGACCATGGTCGGCGCGTTCGCCTATGATTACTACAAGAACCGCGCCGAGATGACGACCGATCATCTGGGGATCATCGCGATCGGATTCGTGGTGTCGTTTGTCACCGCCATCATCGTGGTCAAAACATTTCTGAGCTATGTGACCCGCCATGGCTTCACGCTGTTCGCGTGGTGGCGCGTCATCGTCGGCACGCTCGGCCTGATCGCATTGGCGATGGGGAGATAGTTTTCCTCAGGTCGTCCCCCCGCTTCGCGGGGACGACGTCAGGATAAATCATGCACTCTTTTTCTGGAATTGCCCGGCGGCGCGGAAGCGCCAGAGGTATTGCGGCGCGACAGCTTCGAGCGAATCCGGCACGATCCCCAGTCCTTCCAGCGTAAGGCCGGCCGCTTTCGCCGCGTCCGACACCACATTGTCCGATTGCAGCAGCGTCACCTGGTCCGGCGTCAGATTCAAGGGCCCCGGCGCGAACTGCAGGAACAGCGAGTTGAGTTTGGCGAGGCCGAACGGCAGGGGGACCAGGATGCGCTGGCGTTCGATGGTCGCCAGGATGATTTCCATGATCTCGCGCATGGTCAGGACTTCGGGGCCGCCGAGTTCATAGGTGGCGCCCGCCTTGGTCTTGCCGTCCACGGCGTCGGCGACGGCAGTCGCGACATCGCCGACATAAACCGGCTGCAGCCGGGTGACGCCTCCGCCGATCAGCGGCAGCGCCGGCGACATTCTGGCGAGCGCGGCGAAGCGGTTGGTGAATTGATCCTCGGGCCCGAACACCACGGACGGCCGCAGGATCGCGGCCGTCGGGGCGGCCGAGAGCACCGCCTTTTCACCCGCGGCCTTGGCGCGGGCGTAACGCGACGGCGAATGGGCATCGGCGCCGATCGCGGAAACATGCACCATCCGCGCCCCAACGGCGCTGGCGGCCCTTGCTACCGTGCCCGCGCCGATCGCCTGCACCGCGTCGAAGGTCTGGGCGCCGCTCTGGGCCAGAATGCCGACGAGGTTAATGGCGACGTGGGAGTCGCGCATGGCGGCCTCGACGGAGGCCGGATAGCGCAGATTCGCCTGCACGGCGTGGATCTGGCCGACCTTGCCGAGCGGCTGCAAATGCCCGGCGAGTTCCGGCCGCCGCACCCCGACCCGGATGCGGTAATCGCGCTTGGCCAGCGCCCGCACCACGCTTCGCCCCAGAAAGCCCGATCCCCCGAAAACCGTGACCAGCGTGTCCTGATTCGATGTCATGGGGTCCATTCCTGCCAGTCAATTCGATCGATCGCGCAAGGGTATTTCGGCGTTTGCCGATACGCCATCGCCTCGGCGCTGTACAGCGTATTTGGGGATCACTTTGCCAATTTGACAAGCGCGCGACCGATCCGTACTAACCGGCCCGGGCCCAGGTGGCGGAATTGGTAGACGCGCTGGCTTCAGGTGCCAGTGGCTTCACGGCCGTGAAGGTTCGAGTCCTTTCCTGGGCACCACTCGGCGTTCTTCGCCGTTCTCCACCGTTCGTTTTGAATATCTAAGGCATTGGAAAGAGATCGTTTTCAATGCTTTCCGTATGCAGTCGTTCGTTCTCGTTCGTTGACAGCCGCGAAAATTGTTGGCCTTTCTGTTGGCCTTGAGGCCAACAGATTCGGGAACGCACATGCTCACCGACATTGCTATCCGTAAGGCCAAGCCGGGCAAACGACTTGTGAAGTTGTCGGACAGTGGCGGCCTGCAATTCTGGATCACGCCATCGGGCGGCAAGCTCTGGTATCTCGCTTATCGGTACGGTGGCCGGCAAAAGAAACTGGCAATCGGTCGCTACGGATCCGCGTCGGCGGGTGTCACCCTCGAAGCTGCACGCACTCGGCGTGACGAGGCCAAGGCGCTGTTGCGGCAGGGCATCGATCCGGCTGCCCACAAGCGGCGAGTGAAGGCTGCACAGGCCGAATCTCTAGCCAACACGTTCGAGGCGGTTGCGGATGAACTGCTCGCCAGGAAGAAGCGGGATGGCGTGACGCTCGTTACCGCCGGCAAGGTAGAGTGGTTGCTTGGCATGGCCAAGGCGTCCCTGGGATCGCTCCCGATTGATTCGATCACAGCCGGTGAAGTCCTGCGGGTACTTCGACCGCTTGAAGCTGAAGGCAAGCTGGAAACGGCAAGGCGACTGCGGTCCGTCATCGGCGCAGTATTCCGTCATGCCATGGTAACGGCACGTGCGGCCAACGATCCGACGCAAGCGTTGAAGGGCGCGATCGCTACCCCGAAGGTGAAGTCGCGGGCAGCCATCACAGATCCGGTAGCATTCGGTGGCCTACTGAGGGCCATTGATGGTTTCAAAGGTCAGCCCACTACTAAGGCCGCGCTGAAACTGCTGGCCATGCTGGTGCCCCGCCCGGGCGAGTTGCGACAGGCCAAATGGGATGAGTTCGATCTGGATACTACCGTGTGGAACATTCCGGCCGAACGCATGAAGATGCGCAGGCCGCACCGGATCCCGTTGCCGCCGCAAGCTGTTGCAATCCTGAAAGAGCTGCATCCGACCACTGGGCATCTTGTCGGTGGGCTGGTCTTTCCGGGCATCGGCAGAACCACGCGGCCTATTTCCGAAAACACGATGAATGGGGCGCTGCGACGTATCGGGTTCTCGCAGCAGGAGGCTACCTCGCACGGTTTCCGCTCCACGTTCTCCACGCTCGCCAACGAAAGCGGCCAATGGAGCGTCAATGCCATCGAGGCGGCGCTGGCGCACATCGAACCAAATGCGGTGCGCCGCGCCTATGCTCGCGGCGACTATTGGGATGAGCGCGTCAAGATGATGCAGTGGTGGGCCGACTATCTAGATACGCTCCGGCAGGGCGGCCGCGTGGTGCCGCTCAAAGCGATTTCGGCATGAGTCGGAAGGGCGCCGAACCCGAATTGCTCCTGATCTCAGAGGCGACGGCTCGCCTCAAAGTCGGAATATACGGGGGCCTCCCGGAGCCGAAACCAGTCGCCAGCATCAAAGCCAACATCAAAAAGGGCGAACGGCGGCCCGCGATTGAATGGCAGCCGCAAATGGAGGACGCGGTCGAGCGCATCCATGAAGGCATAATGCAGGGTAAATTATCAGTGTTTGTTCTGCCGGTTGCGACCGAAGACAGGCCACACCGAATGCCTCTTCAAGTTCCGCTTGATGTTCTCACACGGCTGATCACAACGCGCGGCGGTTTGCCGGACTACACTGTCGAACCCATGCGCATCTTGACTTCGCGCAAGCCTACACCATCACCGGAACCCTTCTACACCCCAGTCGCACCGGAACTGCTCGCGGCGCTGTCGACATCCGCGCTTTATCTGCGGCACAAGGAATTTAAAGCTCTGTACGACGAGGCCAGAAAGAAAGGCAACTGGCCATCTCAACGGTCGCGTTTCAAGAAAAGCCCTATCGGAAGGCCCTCGATGCAGAGCTATCTCCAGGCTTCGATCGCCGCGCTGGTCAACGCGGGTGAATGGTCTGCTGAGCAAAATTCCATCGCCAATCTGGTGGAGCTTCTTACGTCCCAGGGAGTGAAGGCAAGTCGCCAGACGGTGAAGCGTGCAGTTGAACAGCTTCACCGAGAAACCGGCGATCGGCGCTATCATCGCGTGGATCCGCGCAAACAACCCGACGAATCAGTCTGGGGCAGTTTTGAAGACTTGATGGAAAGGCAGCGTCGCCAGCACCGAAAATGACCAAAAGTCCAATCTGTAGGTCCAGATTTTTTGCTCAGCAACTCATTGTGACTACTGAATTTATTAGGAAGGCGCTCACGTCGCGCCTCAAAGGGCCTCACAGCCTGACATCGCCAGCCTCAATTGTTCGCAGGAACTCGTAACGCAATCAAGCGAGACGAGCCCGAACAAGGAGGTCGTGGCGCATGCGTCAATCTAGTTTCTCCAGCGATCGGCCGGCCGACACCATCGGCGGCGCAATGACCGTTTCCGAGTTTTTGCGTTGGGCGTGCGTCGGTCGAACGAAGTTTTACGCCGAGGTCAAGGCTGGCCGCATCGCGCTGCGCAAGATCGGCTCCAAGACGGTCATCCTCCGTAGCGATGCCGAAGCTTGGCTGCGCGCGCTGCCAGCGGCGGTTTAGTCGATGATTCCTTCAAACAAACGCCCGGCGGCACGATTCCTTGGCGGGATCAGCGTGCGCACCGGGCTTCAAAGGATACCTGAACATGAATCCCTACCAAGCGTCCCCAAAAAACGCAATTGATTTCCAGCCTTCCGCTCTCTCCCCGTTCCCGTTCGTTGTGGTTCAGCCGAGCACCCCGGCGGGCCAGTTTGTTTCTCGCCGGTACCGCGTCGACCCAGCCGTTGCCGATCTCGTCGCCAATCTCGCCGGGCTCGGCCTCAACGAGGAGGCCCGGTGATGTACCCCCGTGATCCAGGTTCGAAAGAATTGAGCGGCACCAGCGAACTTGCCGCCGAGGCGATCACCGGCCACGCCAGGACCGTGCGGGTTCGCGCCCTTGCATTCTTGACAGCGCGCCATCCCCGATCATTCACCGCTGACGAGATCGCTGCTGGCCTGGGCGAGAGCATTTTGGTTACGCGTCCGCGAGTGTCGGAGTTGCGCCACATTGGACTGATCGAGCCGACCGCGGAACGCCGCTTGAACAAGTCCGGCATGCTCGCAAAGTGCTGGCGCGCGGTGGTTATGGGAGGCGAGGCATGAACCCCCAGCACGGAGGTCCGCTCCAGCCAATCCAGGTAGGAAGCGTCCGCGGATACCGACATGAGGCACTTGCGGAAGGACTCTGGCGTGAGCACCACGGCGCGCTTCACGCCGCGCTCGCGGCTAAGCATGCGGCGGCGCCACATCCACATGGTAATGGTCAGGTTGAGGTTACCCCAAAGCCGGTAGTTCTCAGGATCGGCCCCCCCGGCGCCGCGCGCTGTCTGCATAAAGACGATCAGCTTGTCGGCCTTGTTGTTGTCGGCCGGCGAGCCGGTCGTCGAGGTCCAAGCCGGGCCGCCGTCCTGGCGGTGGTGCAAGACGCCCTGCATGAGAGGGCGCAATGAGCGAGCGCGGCGTATTCGCGGTCGATCGTGGCGTCTGGCATCATCCCATGTTCGCCGACGAGCCGTTCACGGAGCGCGAGGCTTGGCTGTGGATGGTATCTGCTGCTGCTTGGATGACGAAACGTGTGCGTGTCGGCAAGGCGATGATTCATCTCGATCGAGGGCAGCTTGCATTCTCAACCCGCTTCCTCGCGACGCGGTGGAAGTGGGCCCACTCGAAAGTCGTACGTTTTCTGAAACGGCTCGAAACCGACACGATGGTGAGTACGTCGGCGACACGCGATGCGACACTCATAACCATTTGTAACTACGACAAGTATGCGTTCGGACGAAACGCTGTTGAAACACCAGCCGGAACGCAAGCCGACACACTGCCGGAACGCTCGCGGAACAAAGAAGAAGAACTTAAGAAAGATAATAACCAAGAACTAAAAACAGATCGGCGCAAACGCGCTGAGCCGCGGCGGGCGACGAGGCTGCCGGCTGACGCGGTGGCGAGCGACCGGAACATCTCGGATGCCACTTCGCTCGGCATGACGATTCCAGAAATTGAACAGCAATGGCGACGCATGCGCGACTGGTCCGCGTCGGCGCCGAAGGGCGCGTGTCTCGATTGGGATGCGCGCTGGCGAAACTGGTGTGAAACTTTCCTCGGAGGCCGAAATGGCAACGGAACTAGCTATCATCGAACCAATCAAACTTCCGGACCCGCGCCGACCCGCGACATTGCCATCGCTACCGGCATGGACCGCGCGCTTGAGCGCCGCCGTGCAGCTCGAAATCCAGATGACGGCGGACGGTCGGAATTTCGAGAAGGGCGAGGTCCTGGTGCTGCCGCCGGAGATGATGCCGAGCCCGGAACAGCGGCGGGAGATGGCGGCCCACATCAACAGCTTGCGCTTCTATCTTCGACAAACACCGGCTGAAGGCGGCGACGCGGAAACGCGCGTGGCCATCGCGGTGACGAGATTGCGCAGCGTCCTCGGAGGTGCGCGCAATTCGGAATTGGGCGAGGAGGGCGCCGCCGAAACCTACCTGGTGGTGCTCGACGACCAGCCGTACTGGGCGGTCGAAGCCGCGGCCTGGAAATGGCTGAAGCACGATGCCGGCACGGACGAGCGCGGCAGGCCGCACGATTACCGGTTCGCGCCCGATCCCGGCACGCTGCGCGCGATCGCGCTCGGTATCGCCTGGGAGTTCAGTGCCCGCATCAGCGCCGTTCAGCGCGTGCTGGACGCCCGCCAGTTCGTCGATTGTCAATCGGCGTTGGAATGGGACCCCTTATCGGCATCCAAAAGGGACCCCTTTGATCGGCGTGTTTTGCTGGTAGCGCTCGCGTCGTCGGAGCTGGTCGGGGTTGCGGAGACGGCGCGAGCGCGG
>JAJYAH010000267.1 GCA_021779635.1 Pseudomonadota bacterium
CGCCCCAGCGCTAGCCCCGTGCGTGAATCGCCATTTTCCAATTGACGTCGCCATGACGCGCTGAAATGGTGCGGCTGCTTTCATGCTAGCCCGGCTGGATGAGCCGCTGCGCCCGATGGCGCGGTCAAGACGGCGGAGGCAACAACGGGGGAGACTATCGTTGCAATCGCTCCTGCGGATGAGCCGTGTGCGGATGAGGCATGTGCAGACGTGCCTTATGCCGATGAGGCTCGTGCAGACAGGTCTCGTGCAGAAAGATTCCGGCGCGACGCCTTCGGCGCGCGGCGATGAGGCGATCCCCGTTGAAGCGTTCGGCCTGCCCTGATGCCGGGCGCCCGGGAGAACACGATGCGCCCATTGCTGGCGGTCAGCGCCGCCATCGATCGGATCAATGAGAAGATAGGCTATTTCTGCAATTTCCTGGTGCTCGCCGCCTGCATCGTCAGCGCCGGCAATGCCATGATCCGCTATGCGTTCGGATACAGCTCGAACGGCTGGCTCGAACTGCAGTGGTACATGTTCGCCATCCTGGTGATGTTCGGCGCATCGTACACCTTCAAGCGCAACGAGCATGTCCGGGTCGAGATCTTCTATCTGTTTCTCTCCGAGCGCGGCCAGCTCTGGCTCGATTTGATCGGCACGCTGTTCTTCCTGATCCCGGCCTGCCTCCTGCTCAGCTACCTGTCCTGGCCGTTCTTCCATCAGGCCTACGCCGTCGGCGAAATGTCCGGCAACGCCGGCGGCCTGATCCGCTGGCCGATCAAATTCGTGATCCCGTCCGGCTTCGTGATGCTGGCATTGCAAGGCGTCTCGGAGGTCATCAAACGCATTGCAGCGCTTCAGGGCCAGGTGACGATCGATGCGAAGTACGAGAGACCGACGCAATGATCACGCTGGACACGATGCCGCCGATGATGTTCGGCGGCCTGGTTCTGGCGATGCTGATCGGCTTCCCGGTGGCGTTTACGCTGGCGGCTGTCGGGCTGTCGTTCGGATTTCTCGCCATTCATCTTGGCTTCTTTGACCTGAATTTCCTGCAGGCTATACCGGGCCGGGTGTTCGGCAGCGTGCTTTCCAACGAACTCCTGCTGGCGATTCCGTTCTTCACTTTCATGGGCGCGATCCTGGAGCGATGCGGCCTCGCCGAGGACATGCTGGATTCGATGGGCCAGCTGTTCGGCCCGATCCGCGGCGGCCTCGGCTATTCGGTCATCCTGGTCGGCTTCATTCTCGGCGCCATCACCGGCACGGTGGCGGCCCAGGTGATCGCGATGGCGCTGATCTCGATGCCGGTGATGATCCGCTACGGCTACAACATGCGTTACATCACCGGCGTGCTGGCGGCATCCGGCACCATCACGCAATTGGTGCCGCCGTCGCTGGTCTTGATCGTGCTGGCCGACCAGCTCGGCAAGTCGGTCGGCGACATGTATCTGGGCGCATGGGGCCCGTCGGTGTTCCAGATCTTCCTGTTCGCCGGCTACACCTTCCTGCTTGGCGTCTTCAAGCCGGATCACGTGCCGGCGGTGCCGAAGACGGCACTGACGCTGACCGGATGGCCGCTGTGGCGCAAATGCCTGCTCGGCATCATCCCCTCGGCGGTGCTGATCTTTGTCGTGCTCGGCACCATGATGATGGGCCTCGCGACGCCGACCGAAGCCGGCGCCATGGGCGCGGTCGGCGCCATCGTGCTGGCCGCAATCCACGCCAAGGACTTCAGCACCACCGGCCGCAAGATCCTGATTATCGGCGTGATCGCCGGCGGCATCGGCACCATCGTCGGCATCTTCCTGACGGAAGGCATCATCTTCAAGGCCGCATTTGCCGTCACCTATTTCGCCGTGGTGTGGATCTGCCTCGAGGCCGTCCGCATTCCCGAACTGCGCGACCTGATCAAGCAGGGCTACGAGACGACGATGCGCATCACCACGATGGTGGTGTTCATTCTGATCGGGTCGACCTGTTTCTCGGTGGTGTTCCTCGGCGTTTCCGGCGGCGTATGGCTGGAGCATCTCTTGACGTCGCTGCCCGGCGGCGCCTGGGGCTTCCTGATCTTCATCAACCTGTTCATCTTCTTCCTGGCGTTCTTTCTAGATTTCTTCGAAATCGCCTTCATCATTCTGCCGATGATCGCGCCGATCGCGCAGAAGATCCTGGCTCCGGTCGTGGGTGCGGATGCCGCGCTGATCTGGTTCGGCGTCATGCTCTGCGTCAACATGCAGACCTCGTTCATGCATCCGCCGTTCGGCTTTGCGCTGTTTTATCTGCGTGGGGTCGCACCGAAAGAGGTCAAGAGCTCCGACATCTATTGGGGCGCCCTGCCCTGGGTCGGGTTGCAGGTGATCATGGTGGTGCTGGTGATCGCGTTCCCGATCACGGTGACCGGCCTGCTCGACAAGCCCGTCAACGTCGATCTGAACAAGATCAAGATCGAGGTCCCGCAAATCGAAGCCCCGCCGCTGGATTTCGGTCCTCCGGCAAAACAATAGCAATCCGGGTTGGGGAAAACGCAAAACCCCGGAGCATCGGCTCGGGGGTTTTTCCATTTGGGCGGAGGCGATCAGCCCTGAGCGTGGCGCGCCATGAAGATGTCGTAGCCGAGTTCGGCGACCTGGAACCATTGGTAGCCGTTGTTCGAGAACGCCGTCATGGACTCGTAGACCTTCTTGAAATTGGCGTTGGTCGCAGCGACCTCGCTGTGTAGTTCTTTCGCCGCCTTGAAGCTTGCTTCCATGATCGGCGGCGAGAATGCGTGCAGCTTGGCGCCGCCGGCCAGCAGTTTGCGCAGCGCCATCGGATTGACGGCGTCGTATTTGGCCATCATCCAGTTGTTGGCGTAGTGACCGGCCTGCTCGAGGACATGCTGATAATGTTTCGGCAGCGCGTTCCATTTGTCGAGATTGACCATGGCGAGCAGCATCGGGCCGCCCTCCCACCATCCCGGATAGTAGTAATGCGGCGCGACCTTGTAGAACCCGAGCTTCTCATCGTCATACGGACCGACCCACTCGGCGCCGTCGATCGTGCCCTTCTCGAGCGCAGGATAGATGTCGCCACCAGCGAGCTGCTGCGGCACCGCGCCCAGCTTCTGCATCACGCGTCCGGCAAAGCCGCCGATGCGGAATTTCAGTCCCTGCAGGTCGTTGACGGTGTTGATCTCCTTGCGGAACCAGCCGCCCATCTGGCAACCGGTGTTGCCCGCGAGCAATGAGGTGACGTTGTAGCTTTTGTAAAACTCGTTGGCACCTCCTTGCCGCCGCCCAGCATGTACCAGGCCTGGTTCAGGCGCATGTCGGGTCCGAACGGCACCGAGGAACCGAAGGTAAACGTCGGATCCTTGCCGTAATAGTAATATGAGGCAGTATGCCCCAGTTCGACGGTGCCATTTTGCACGGCATCGAGCACTTGCAGGCCGGGAACGATTTCCCCGGCGGCGAAGGTCTGGATCTGGAATTTGTTGTCGGTGGCTTCGCCGACCGCCTTGGCCATCTGCTCGGCGCCGCCATGCAGCGTATCCAGCGATTTCGGCCAGCTCGTCGTCATCCGCCACTTAATCTCCGGTATCGACTGCGCGATCGCCGGCGCGGCAATGGTGGCAGCCCCCGCGACTCCCAATCCGGTGACCTTGATAAAGTCTCGTCGTTTCATCGAACCCCCCTTTTCGTTGGGCATGATCTCTTCCGAAAACCGGTTCCCACACCCGATCAAGTCCGAGTGCATGCTTTTTCGGGATCATGCCCTAGCCTTCGTTGCGAGGCTTGGGCGGAGCATGGAACATCCGGTTGGGGATTTCCACGATGAACTGGCGTCCCGCAATGCAAAAGCCCGGCCTCCTCGCGGAAACCGGGCTTGGTCGTCGGGTGGCTTGGGGCCTGATCAGCCGCGCGTGCGCGAGCGGATCATGAAACTGTCGAAGGTATATTCAGCGACCTGCCACCACAGATACTGGTCGGAGCGATAGGCCTGCATCGCCTCGATCGATTTCTTGAAGTCGGCGTTCTTGCCGGAAATCTCTCCCCACAATTCGTTGGTCGCCTTCAGGCAGGCTTCCAGCACTTCGTTGGTGAAGGGGCGAAGTTGCGTGCCGCCCGCGACCAGGCGCTTCAATGCCGCCGGGTTTTCCATATCGTAGCGCGCCCCCATCCAGGTATTGGCATTCGCGGTCGCATTGGTGATGATCGCCTGATAATTCCTGGGCAGCGAATTCCACTTCTCGAGATTGCAGAAAGCGTGAACCATCGGACCGCCTTCCCAGAAGCCGGGATAATAATAGTACTTCGCGACCTTCTGAAAACCGAGCTTTTCGTCGTCATACGGCCCGACCCACTCGGCGGCGTCGATGGTGCCTTTCTCAAGCGCGGGATAGATGTCGCCGCCGGCGAGTTGCTGCGGCACGACGCCGACCTTCTGCAGCACCTGGCCGGCAATTCCACCGATGCGAAACTTCAGCCCGGAAAGGTCGGCAACCGTCTTGATCTCCTTGCGGAACCAGCCGCCCATCTGGGTGCCGGTATTGCCGCAGGGAAAACCGATCACGCCAAATTTCTTGAAGAACTCGTTGCCAAGCTCCATGCCGCCGCCCTGATACCACCACGAATTCTGCATCCGCGCATTCAGGCCGAACGGCACCGAGGAATAGATCGCAAACGTCGGATCCTTGCCGACGTAGTAATAGGAGACGGTGTGACTCATCTCGATGGTGCCGTTGGAAGTTGCATCGAGCGCCTGCAAGCCCGGCACGATTTCACCGGCGGCAAAGACCTGGATCTGAAACTTGTTGTCGGTCATTTCGGCGACGTATTTGGAAAACTCCACGGCGCCGCCATAAATCGTATCGAGCGATTTCGGGAAACTCGACGTCATGCGCCATTTGATCTCGGGCGCCGATTGCGCGATCGCCGGCGAGGCCACGGCGGCCACGGCCGCACCGCTTGCCGAAACCTTCAAAAAATCACGACGCTTCATTCGGACATCTCCTTGGCTTCGGGCGTTTCCCGTATTTCTGCAGCTTTTCTTGGGCGGAGCGGTTTTCGCATCGGCCGCAGGGCGTCTGGCGACCGCGCTTTAACACGGAAGTTACCTTACGAAAACGCAACAAAGGCATGACTGCACTGATTAAACGAAAGT
Source organism: Pseudomonadota bacterium (assembly GCA_021779635.1). The sequence goes on from JAJYAH010000267.1 coordinate 5,128, forward strand.
CGCATGAGTCCGTGAAATCGGCTCAGGCCGCGGCGATGACGCCCTGGAGCTGATCGCGCACCTTCGCACCGATCGCACGATAGATCGCCGCGTGCGGTCCGTCGGGTTCGCTCTCCACCACCGGCGTTCCCGAATCCGACGTGATGCGAATCGACATGTGCAGCGGGATCTCGCCGAGGAACGGCACCGCGAGCCGTTCGGCCTCACGCCGCGCACCGCCGTGACCGAAAATATCCGATCGGGTGCCGCAATGCGGACACTGAAAATAACTCATGTTCTCGACAATACCGAGAACCGGCACGTTGACCTTCTTGAACATGGCAAGCCCACGCCGCGCATCGATCAGGGAAAGATCCTGCGGCGTCGAGATGATGATCGCTCCCTTGAGCGGCACATTCTGCGCCAGCGTCAGCTGCGCGTCGCCAGTGCCGGGAGGCATGTCGACCACGAGAATATCGAGCGTGCCCCACGCCACATCCCGCAGCATCTGGGTAATGGCCGACATCACCATCGGCCCGCGCCAGATCATCGCGGTGTCTTCCTCGACCAGAAAACCGATCGACATGATGGCAAGACCGAACCGCTGAATCGGAATCATCTTCCGGTCGTCGTTCAACTGCGGCTTCTCGTGAATACCGGTCAATCGCGGTACCGACGGTCCATAAATGTCGGCGTCGAGCAAACCGACGCGCAGGCCGAGATCGCGCAGGCCCAGCGCCAGATTGAGCGCCGTCGTCGATTTTCCGACGCCGCCCTTGCCGGAGGCGACCGCGATGACAGCGGCGATGCCGGGAATCTCCGACTGCTTCGACATCGGCGACACCGGACTTTGCGGCGGCCGATGCGAAGAGACAGGAGGCACACCGGGCGTATGCCGATGAGGCGGCGGTGCGGCGGAGCCGGCCTTGCGTTCAGCGGTGAGCGCGATCATGGCGACCGTAACGCCCGGAATGGCGCGCACCGCCGCTTCGGCCTTGGCCCGCGTGCTTTCCCACGCGCGGGCCTCGGCAGCGTCAACATTGATCGAGAAAAATACCTTGCCGTCGTTGACCGTGATGGCCGACAACACGCCGGCGTTGCGCAAGGCAACGCCGCGCGGCGACATCACCTTGGCCAGACTGTCGAGAACCTGCTGTTCCGTCACGCTCAAGGCGCATCTCCTGATACCGATATTGGGGTGCGACATCCGAGGCGACACATAGAGCGATCCCCGAACAAAGGATACCGCCGTTATAACGCATCAGGCCCGCACGACCGGACGGTGTCGTCCTCAGCCCTGCTCCTTGGCGGCTTCATAATTCAATTCGATCATCACCCCGTTGGGGTCGTTGACGAAAATCTGCCAGAGTTCGCCGCCGGGCACCTGCCGAACGTCGAACTTCATGCCCCTGGATTGAAGCCGCTGCTTCATCCCGGCAAAATCGCGGCTGGCGAAAGCGACATGGTGGACCACGCCGGAATCGGGCTTCTGCTGCTCTTGAGTCGGCGAGATATCGACGAGATGAACCACCGCCCTGCCCTCGCTGTACATCCAGGCCCCGGGGAACGCGAAGTTCGGCCGGTCGCCTTTCGTCAGGCCGAGGATGTCCTCGTAGAACCGAACGGTGTCGGCGAGTTTCCGGGTCCGGATATTGAAGTGATCGAGTACGCCCACGCTCATGCGATACCGCTCCCTTGATGTTGAAATCACAGTTGTCGGAACCCTGTCCTAGCATAAAACAATACCGGCCCGCCAAACCCGGACGTTGCCCTTCATGATCCAGCGTCTATTGTAGCGGGTTCCACACCTTGCGACGGACCTGTTTCGAGGACCGAACCAGCCGCCGTCCCGTCTCCCGCATTCCGCGCGGCCCGTTCAACACCGCCGGCAAAAACCCCAGGGTTAAAAACATGGCCAAACTCGCTTTTCTCGGTCTCGGCGTTATGGGTTTCCCCATGGCAGGACATCTCGTCACCAAAGGTGGTCACGAGGTGACGGTATTCAACCGGACCGCCGCCAAGGCGAAGGCTTGGGCCGAGAAATTCGGCGGACAAACGGCCCCGACGCCGCAGGCCGCCGCCGAAGGTAAGGATTTTGTCATGGCGTGCGTCGGCAATGACGACGATCTGCGTGCGATCACGATTGGCGCCGATGGAGCGTTCGCGGGCATGAAGCAAGGTGCGACCTTCGTCGATCACACCACCGCCTCCGCCGAGGTCGCGCGCCAGCTCGACGCCGAGGCGACCAAACGCGGCTTCAAGTTCGTCGATGCCCCGGTCTCCGGCGGACAGGCCGGCGCGGAAAACGGCGTGTTGACCGTGATGTGCGGGGGCACCAAAGACGCCTATGCCGGTGCCGAGCCTGTGATCGCAGCCTATGCCAGGATGTGCAAGCTCTTGGGACCCGCGGGTTCCGGCCAGCTGACCAAAATGGTCAATCAGATCTGCATTGCCGGACTGGTCGAAGGCCTGTCCGAAGGCATTCATTTTGCCAAAAAATCAGGGCTCGACGTCCAGGCTGTGATCGAAACCATTTCGAAGGGCGCCGCCCAGTCCTGGCAGATGGAGAACCGGTACAAGACCATGAATGAGGGAAAATTCGATTTCGGCTTCGCGGTCGAATGGATGCGCAAGGATCTGTCGATTTGCCTCGCCGAAGCACGGCGAAACGGGGCCAGCCTTCCGGTCACAGCACTGGTCGACGCGTTCTACGCCGAGGTCGAGAAACTCGGCGGCAAGCGGTGGGACACGTCGAGCCTGCTGGCCCGGCTGGAGCGCTGAGCTTGCGGAGGCCGGCGACTAACCACGCCTAGCTGATCCTGCTCCGTCCCCCACGAAAACAGCAACACCGGGGAGGACGGCGGCAAGCGGCTCCCTGCGACTTGGGGCCATGGAGCCGTTCGGCGACAGTCTGGGGATGACCATCCTACCGTGCCCGGTTCAAGGGGCCGAGACGCCTGACGAAGAACGAAAGGATCTCGTCGCGCGCGGCGATGGTCGGTTGGCCTGCCTCATCGATCAGATGGGCGGTCACGACACTGTGCGGGCAGTTCACGTGGCGCGAAAAGAAAGGTGCAGTGTCGGTGTTGGCGGCACTGTCAGGAAGCACCCGCCCGATGAATCGGTCGCCAAGCGCTTCAGCATAGGCCGCGAAGCGCTGGGCCATGCAGAACTTGTCGCCCTCGAAGCGATAGGCCATCACGGTCAGGTCATCGCGCTCGAGCCGCTCGCGGACCGCCTTGATTTCGTCAGGCGCGATTTCGATTCCACCGGGATCGTTGAGCGGCAGTGACGGCTGCGAGAGTACCGGCGCCAGCATCGACCGCTCGAGCATCATCGTCAGCGCGAAATTTCCGGTAAAGCACATTCCGATGGCGCCGA
>JAJYAH010000268.1 GCA_021779635.1 Pseudomonadota bacterium
CCAATAGAAGGAACGGGATCATGGCTGATCACGCAGAAGCCCTCCAAACGAAAATGGAACTTACCAGCATTCCCGGCACGTCGCTCAAAGTGTCGCCGGTTACTATCGGCACTTGGGCCATCGGTGGTTGGATGTGGGGCGGTACCGACGAAATTCAGTCGATCGCTACCATTCGCAGCGCATTCGAGCACGGCATCAACATTGTCGACACGGCCCCGGTCTACGGATTCGGCCGTTCGGAGGAAATCGTCGGCAAGGCGATCGCCGAAGGCCGGCTGCGCTCTCAGGTTCTCATTGCCACCAAGGCCGGACTGGAATGGAATGACGGAAGGGTATTCCGCAATGCCAGCCGCGCCCGCATCCTGCGCGAGGTCGAGGACTCCTTGCGCAGGCTTCGGACCGACTACATAGACATCTATCAGGTTCATTGGCCCGATCCGCTGGTCCTGATCGAAGAGACCGCGGACGCAATGAACACGCTCTTGAAGCAGGGCAAGATCCGCGCCATCGGAGTGAGCAACTTTTCGGTTCTCCAGATGGAGCGGTTCCGCCGCGTTGCGCCGCTGCATGTGCTGCAGCCGCCCTACAATCTGTTCGAACGCGGAATCGAGGCTGACCTTCTGCCGTATTGCCGGGAAAACAAAATTGCGACGCTGGGATATGGAGCGCTGTGCCGCGGCCTGCTGTCCGGCCGAATGAAGGTGAGTACGGTCTTCGATGGCGACGACCTGAGGCGCACTGACCCGAAATTCGTCGAGCCTCGGTTCGCACAATATGTGTCCGCCGTGCAAAAGCTTGATCAGCTTGCGCGGCAGCGTTTCAACAAGCGCGTTATTCACCTGGCGGTCCGCTGGATGCTCGATCAGGGCATTACCACCGCGTTGTGGGGCGCGCGCCGTCCCGCTCAGCTTCAGCCCGTCGGCGATGTGACCGGCTGGTCGCTCGACGCCTCTGCCAAGGCCGAGATCAATCGGATCCTGAGCGAAGCCATAGCCGATCCGGTTGGTCCCGAATTCATGGCGCCGCCGTCACGCAGCGTCGCGGCGTGACGCAACGCACGCAGTTCACGCTCGGCCTGGAGTAGTTGCAATGGATCTAACGACGCTTCTCCTGTCGCGAATTCAATTCGCGTTTACCATCACTTTCCGGGCGAAACCGTTGAATGACTCCGGCCCGGAGACGACTGCGCATCAATTTCGGGACGTGCTGCTAGTGTCTAGATCCGATGCAGATGTCCGGCTCGGTACACGGATTTCGACCACGCCGTGGTTGAGGGCCTGGTGGCAGGAATTGCAGGCGTCAGTCAGGTCGGCATAGGCCTTGGCGAATGCCGAGTGGTCCTTGGATTGAATCGCGCTGTTGAGCTCCTTGAACGGGTGCTCTGTAACCGAGGCGATCATTTCGGAAAAGGGGATGTCGTGTTCAATTGGATGAGCGTTCCCGAGCCGACCGAATGCGCCGCGGAGATTTCCGAGCTCGTAGGCGGCAAATTCCCAATTGTCATCCTGCTCGGCGCGCCAGAGCCGCTCGTGCCGCGGCTGAATCGTCGCGATCATCAGATCGCTGATGCTCGGCAGATATTCGGTGGCATGAGCCGGAGATGGCACCTGTGGCTCAGCGGCCGCACTGCATGTGGCCCCGACACCAACCGTGATCATGACGGTCGTGACAACTGCGGTCGCCGCGAACACGATCGCGAGGCGCGGGATGGTTGCGGCTTCTGTCTCGATCACGCGGGCACCGGTAGTTTGGAAAGCAGTTTGTCGAGCGTGATCGGGTAATTCCTGATCCGGGCGCCGCACGCGTTGTAAACCGCATTGGCGATGGAGGCCCCGGCCCCGCAAATTCCGAGCTCACCGATGCCTTTGCTCTTCAATGGATTGGATTTGTCGTCCAGTTCGGCAATAAAGATCGCCTCGACGGCCGGAATATCGGCGTGCACGGAACGTGGTATTCGGCGAGATCGTGATTGACGAAATAGCCGAAGCGCGGATCGAGCGTCATCTCTTCATGCAGCGCCGCGCCCACGCCGAACACCATTCCACCGATCGCCTGCGACCGGGCTGTCTTTGCGTTCAGGACGCGGCCAGCGGCGAATACACCGAGCATGCGCCGCAGACGCACCTCACCGGTATCCTCGTCGACTCCGACTTCGGCGAAATGCGCACCATATGATTGCTGCGAGAAATCCTTGCTGTTGCGGCCCGGTCGTATCTCACCGTCCGCCTCCATCCCGGCGCTGATAAGGTCGGTCAGCTTTCTGGACTGTTCTCCGGATGTGATATTGCCGTCGGCGAAGTGAACGGTTGCCGGATCCATGCCGGCGGCTCGGGCCAGCTTTTCGCGCAAGGCGTCGCAGGCCTCGAACAGCGCCGAGCCCGAGCTGCCAGCGCCCCATGAGCCACCAGAACCGGGGGCCTGCGGAAAATCGGTATCGCCCAGTTCGACCCGGACACGTTCTGTAGGCAGCCCGAGCATCTCGGCCGCGATCAGCGCCAGAATGGTATAGGTGCCGGTGCCGATGTCGGTCATCGCCATTCGCACGGTGGCGTTGCCGTCTGGGTCCAACCGGACATTGGCTCTGGAGAACCGAAGCGGGTTGCCGCGCGTGGCCGCGGCCATGCCCATTCCAACAAGCCAGCGTCCATCACGAACCTGACCAGGCTCCGCGTTGCGCTTGTCCCATCCAAATCGGCGCGCGCCTTCCTGCATGCAGGCGATCAAATGTCGGCTGGAATAGGGAATATGTTTCTCCGGATCCTCGCTCGGCTCGTTTCGAATGCGCAATTCGATCGGGTCGATGCCGAGCTTGTCGGCAAGTTCATCCATCGCGCATTCGAGTGCCATCAGACCGACGGATTCGCCAGGCGCGCGCATTGACGACGCAACCGGAATATCCAGTGGCACGAGACGATGCCGCGTCAGCCGATTAGGCCCGGCATAAAGCGTACGGGTTTGCAGGGCAGCCCCCTCATACGTTTGCTCGCTGGGCAGATTGCCTGAAAACACATCGTGGCCGATCGCCAGGATACGGCCGTCGCGGTCCGTGGCCAGGCGAACGCGTTGGATCGTATCGGAACGATGCGTCGTGACGTGAAAGACCTGCTGCCGCGTCAGCGCGGTTTTCACCGGTCGCTTGAGCTGCCGGGAGGCAATCGCCGCCAGGATGGCATCGGCGTTGACCCAAAGTTTGCCACCGAATCCGCCGCCGATGAACGGGCTGATCAGGCGCACGTTCTCAACCGGAATTTTCAGGGTTGTCGCGATGACCTGCTGACCCTGATTGAGCATCTGGTTCGCGGTATAAAGGATCAACTTGTCGCCATCCCACATTGCAAGCGTAGCATGGGGCTCCATCATCGCGTGACTTTGCAATGGGGTGGTATATGACGCGTCGATCTGCACAGGGGCACTGGCGAACGCATCTGCGAAATCACCCACCGCACTGTCGGCCGCGGGTGCATCGTTCGGCTTTGGAACACGGGCTTGATTGAGGTTGGCGCGGAGCGTGTAGTTTCCGTTCAGCCGATCATATTTCACATCGACCAGATAGGCAGCCGACCTGGCTTGCTCGAAACTTTCGGCAACCACGAAGGCGACCGGCTGGCCGTAGTACATCACCTGCGGGCCGACGAGTACCGGGTGCGCCTCGCGATGATTGCCGGCGCCCTGGGCGGGCGCGTTGCGGTGGGTGAGAACCAGCACCACCCCCGGTGCCTTCTCGGCGGCACGCGTGTCGATCGAGCCGATCGCTCCTCTTCCGATCGAAGCTTCGACCGCAAAGCCGTACAGCACGTTCTCCTGCTGCATTTCGTAGGCGTAGCGCGCTCCGCCGGTTACTTTTAATCGGCCGTCGATGCGGTCAATGGGCTTACCGACAATGCCCGGTGCGTCGAGGGCATTCGGGCCAACGGGTGAGTTCATTTCCATGTGTTCTCTCCCTCAGGTCCGGGTCGCTTCTGCCAGCACGCTATGCAGGGTGCGTCGCGTCAGCGGTATCTTGAAATCGTTGCCACCCGAGCCGCGTGCGCCATCGAGCACGGCATCAGCAGCCGCGTTGAAAGTGGCGGTGTTCGCAGCTGCATTGGTCAGTCTTTGCTCGGCTGTCGCCCTACGCCACGGCCTATGTGCCAAGCCACCGAACGCCAGCCGGGCCGAACGGATCCGGCCCCGCGTGCCATCGACGATCGCGGCGACTGAAACCAGCGCAAAGGCATAGGAAGCGCGATCACGAACCTTTCGATAGACCTGCACGCCAGGAGGCGGCGGGGGCAGCGTCACCGCGGTGATGATTGCGCCTGGCTTCAGAGATGTCTCGATGTCGGGAGTTCTGCCTGGTAGACGGTAGAACTCCGCGATCGGAATCTCTTTGGTTTCGCCCTCGCGATTGACCGTCTCCACATTGGCATCAAGTGCCTGCATGGCCACCGCCATATCCGACGGATGCGTCGCGATGCAGTGCTCGCTGGCGCCCAGGATGGCGTGAATGCGGTTGAAGCCGGCGAGCGCAGCGCAGCCGGAGCCGGGATTGCGCTTGTTGCAGGGTTTCGTGACGTCATAGAAATAGTAACAGCGCGTCCGCTGCAGCAGATTGCCGCCGGTCGTGGCCTTGTTGCGCAACTGTGCGCTGGCGCCGGCCAGCAAGGCGCGGCTCAGCACGCCGTAATGCTTCCGCACGCGCGCGTCGGCGGCAAGATCGCTGTTCCGAACCAACGCGCCGACACGCAAACCCCCATCGGGTGTTTCTTCGATTTTGTCGAGCGGCAGGCGATTGATATCGACCAGGTTCGAAGGCGTCTCGACCTGCAACTTCATCAGGTCGAGCAGATTGGTGCCCCCAGCGAAGATTTTCGCACCTGGCTTGAGTGTCGCGGCAGCCGCATGCGCAGCCGAGTCAGCGCGCTGGTAGGTGAAGACTTTCATATCGGCATTCCCGCGGTTTGTCTGATGGCGGCGACGATGTTGGGGTAGGCCGCGCAACGGCAGATGTTGCCGCTCATCCGCTCTCGAATTTCCGCGTCGGTCAGTTCGGCAGGCGCTTGCGTCAAGTCTTCCGTCACATAGCTCGGCATGCCCTGGCGGCTTTCGGCAAGCATTCCAACAGCGGAGCAGATCTGGCCGGAAGTGCAGTAGCCGCACTGAAAGCCGTCATGTTCGACGAAGGCCGCCTGCATCGGATGCAGATCGTCGCCCCGCGCGAGCCCCTCGATCGTGGTGACGGACTGGCCGTCATGCATCACCGCAAGTGTCAGGCAGGAGTTGATGCGGCGTCCTTCGATCAGCACTGTACAAGCCCCGCATTGGCCGTGATCGCAACCTTTCTTCGAGCCGGTCAGCGCAAGGTGTTCTCGCAAAGCGTCGAGTAACGTCGTGCGGGCATCCAGCGTCAGCGAATGAGGATTGCCATTGATCTGAAGTTCGAGCTCCACAAGAGGCGGGGATGGCTCGTTGTCATCGACCGGGCCGACGGCGAGAGCTGCGCGCGGTAACGTGGTGAGCAGCAGGACGGTGGTGCCGGTCTCTATCACCGTGCGGCGGGTGACCTCGACTGCACCGGGAGCATTTGGCCCCGCATTGGATTCGTTCTCGTCCATGACATACTCCAGTTTTTGCGAAGCCCGCGAAAGATGTTGCAGGAAGACGGTCGGCTTACGGCCAAATGCCATCCCGCAACTCGGAAAGATCCGGCTTACGGCCAGGTGTTGTCAGGAAGATTGACGACAATCGGCGTTGCAGTGCTTCGCACGACAACCCATCGAAACGGCTCCTGGTTCGAGGGATTGATCTCCATATGCGGCAGGAAAGCGGGGACATGAATAAAATCTCCGGCCTTTGCGCGTGCCACCGATTCTCCTCTTTCGCCCCAGCGAATCTCGCAGAGGCCGGAAAGAACGTACGCGATCGTCTCCTGTTCCCCGTGGTGATGGATTCCTGTCCGGGATCCGGGTTCCACTTCGAACAGTCCGCCCCAGATGGCCGACGCAATACCTAGCGCCGGCGCAATCGCGGCGCGACGCTCGGAACCCGGCGTCTGCGCAGTTGCCCGATCGAATTCAGCCGGGCTGACAATGTGGATTGTAGTAGAGGGGTTCATGGTGTCCCCGATCGTTTGGATCTTCGATTGGGTAGTTAGGCAGAGGCCGGTTGGAGAGCCACTAAATTGCGGTTTAGAACTCCGCGTCGAATTGAGACGGAGGGCTCAACGCATTTACGAATTGATCGAATTATCGCCACTGCTCCGGCGGTCTCATCGTTCGAGACGCGCGAAATCGCGCATCTCGCCATGAGGTTCCAAGACCTCATTGTAAGAAGCATCGCCAACGGGGCGCGCGAATGCGTGCTCGACGATCCAATCACACCGGCATGACTTCCGGCTTGTTCTTCGGGAATTTTGCGATTGTGGCCTCGCTCACGTTCAGGTGCTGGGCAACCAGCGCCGGCGGCGTACCGGCGATCCAGTCGGACAGCGAGACATCCGCGAAATAGGAACTTCTGAACACTTCGAGGAACTGCAAGTCGGTATCACCTGTGTTTTTGATGTAGTGTCCGAGGTTCTTCTTGACGTAGCCGACGTCGCCCGCGTTGAAGTCCATCGTGACGGCGTTCGGGCCGGTGTTGAACACCGTCATTTGTCCTTTGCCCTTGATCCAGTACTGCCATTCATCGGCGTTGGGGTGCCAGTGCATCTCCCGCAAGCCGCCGGGATGCACCGTTACCAGCGCGGCAGCGATGGTTGTTGAAACGGTGAAGTTGCGGCTGTCGGCGATGTGCACCGTACCGCCCGTCGTTTCGCGCGCGGGGGCACCCGATCCAAGCGAGAAGGTGAAGGGGTGTGGCGGCGCACCCTTTCCGCTGACCGCTTCGCGATCTGCGGCGAGATCGCCGGGCAATTTGCCCTGGAAGATGTAGAGGTCGCGCAGCGGGATGTCCTGGAACGTCTCTGCCGGAACACCGAAATTGTCGGCGAGGATATCCGGCGGCGTATGGGTGAACCACTCCGACACCAGGAGGGTAGTGAACTCGGAGGCCTTGCCTTCATCGAAACATATGATGAACTCGCAGCCGTCCGGACCGAGGCCTTGCAGCGAATGCGGCAGGCCGGCAGGGAAATACCAGAGGTCGCCTTCTTTCACGTCGGCGATATAAGGCCGACCCATTTCGTCGAGAACGGTGATGCGGCAGGTGCCGTAGGTCATGTAGGCCCACTCCGCGAACTGGTGCCAATGCATCTCCCGGATGCCGCCGGCCGTCAGCCGCATGTTGACGCCGGAGATCGTGTCCGCAACCGCAAAGGAGTCCTGCGTTACCTGACGCGCCCAGCCGCCATTTTGAATGCGTCGCGGCGCGTTGTTGAAAGATGCCCAACTCAGCGGCATGCTGCCGACGTCGGTGGCTGGTGGAGAAAATGCTCCCGGAAACTGATCCCTGATGGCTGGATTCTGCGGGCCGGGATCGCTGACGCTCCTTGGATTCCTGGTGTTGATCGCCCCCTGCGGCGGATCGTTTGGATTGCCGAAGGTGATATCGCTCTTCACCGGAGCGGCAGTCGCCGTGGTCACTGTCGCTGCCGTCATCATCCCACCTGCGGCAGTCGCCGCCAACACGTCTCGCCTCGAGAACATCGTGCTTTGCTCCTCGTGCAAGGAAAAAATCGAACCATCGTGAAATAGCAGCGAGCTGTACGTGCGCCACTAAATTGAAGGTTAGAATGACTCATCCACGGGCATGTTGTCAGGCCGTTCCGCGAACACCGTCTTTCAATTCAGATGCCGGGCAACCATGATTGACGGCATTAGAACGATTGCGATCTCCCATCATTCGGCGGGCGCCAGCTGCGCGCTGCCGGGCGCCGCTTGCTTTCCGCGTCCGAACAGTCTGGTTTGCAGCCGGTCGAGGTAGATGTAGACGACCGGTGTCGTGTAGAGCGTGAGGATCTGGGACAAAGCGAGGCCGCCGACGATAGCGTAACCGAGCGGCTGGCGAATTTCCGATCCGACGCCGGTGCCGACCATCATCGGAACGCCGCCGAGCAGCGCCGCCATCGTTGTCATCAGGATCGGGCGGAAGCGCAGCACGCAAGCTTGGGAGATCGATTCTTCGGCCGTCAAGCCCTCGGCGTGTTCGACTTGCTGGGCAAAATCCACCAGCATGATGCCGTTTTTCTTGACGATACCAATGAGCAATATCAAGCCGACGATCGCGATCACGCTTAGATCGATGTGAACCGCCATCAGCAATAGCAGTGCGCCGATGCCGGCCGAGGGCAGGGTCGAGATGATGGTGATGGGGTGGATAAGGCTTTCGTAGAGCACCCCCAGGATGAGATAGATGACGAACAGCGATGCGACGATCAGGATCGGCGTGCTCTTCAACGATGCTCCAAATGCCTGGGCGTTTCCCTGGAAACTGGTCTGCAGCGAGAGTGGCGGGTGAAGCTCCTTTTCCACCGCCTGGATGCCACT